>JASFPB010000037.1:0-11539 GCA_050116235.1 Chromatiales bacterium
AGATCAGCTTGGTGAAGCCCTCCTCGCGACCGATCCCGAGCGCACGGCCGCTGGCTGCCCAGGGAAAGACCGCCTTCTCGATGGCGATCCCTTCCTCTTTGGCCTGTGTCTCGGTGACGCCCATCCATGCAACCTCCGGGTCAGTGTAGGCAACCGACGGGATCGACAGGGGGTCGAAAAGACTCGGAAGACCCGCGATGACCTCGGCAGCGACTTTTGCCTCGTGTGTCGCCTTGTGCGCGAGCATCGGCTGACCGACAACGTCACCAATGGCATGGATATGCGGTACATTGGTACGCATCTTCTGGTCGACCGGGATGAATCCCTGCTCATTGACCGTCACGCCGGCTGCCGCGGCATTGATCTTGTGACCGTTTGGCGAGCGCCCCACGGCGACGAGGACACGGTCATAGAGCTGCGCCTTGTCGGGAGCATTCTTGCCTTCGAAGCTCACCTTGAGGCCATTCTTCTGCGGCTTGACCTCGGTGACTTTCGTTTCCAGCATGATGCTGTTGATGATTTTGCCAAGATGTTTCTGGAGCGGCCGCACGAGATCCTTGTCAGCACCCGGCATGAGCTGTCCCTGTAATTCGACGATGTCGATCTTCGAGCCAAGTGTGCCGTAGACATTGGCCATCTCCAGGCCAATGATGCCACCGCCGATAACGAGCATTTTCCCGGGTATCTCCTCGAGCTCGAGTGCTCCCGTGGAATCAATCAGGCGCGGGTCATCGTTGGGAAAGACGGGAATCTTCACGGCCTGCGATCCCACGGCGATGATGCAGTAGTCAAACGAGATGGTCGTCGAACCCGCTTCACTCTCGACCTTGACAGAGTGGTCTCCCGCGAATTCCGCAACACCCTGTACAACCTCGACCTGACGTGCTTTCGCCATGCCCGAGAGCCCCGTTGTAAGCTTGGCAACGACTTTCTCCTTGCCGGCGCGCATCTTGTCAAGATTGATCTTCGGCTTGCCGAATTCAACGCCCATGGCCGCGATTTCGGCCGCCTCGTTAATCACCTCGGCGGTATGCAGCAGGGCCTTGGACGGGATGCAGCCAACATTGAGACAAACGCCACCCAGCGTGGGATATCGCTCGACGAGGATTGTCTTCTTGCCAAGGTCGGCAGCACGGAAGGCTGCCGTGTAGCCACCCGGTCCGGCGCCGAGCACCAGCACTTCTGCATGGAGGTCCGCCTCGCCGGGTGCAGCAGAGGAAGCGACGACTGTTTCCGGCTTGAGATCGGAACCGGTTGTCTTGTCGTGGACATGATCCACCGAGGCATCAGCCGAGTCGGCTGTCATGGTCAGGATCAGATCACCCTCTGAAACACGGTCGCCGGTTCTGACAGCGATCGTCGAGACGGTGCCACTGTTCGGGGCAGGTATCTCCATGGTCGCCTTGTCGCTCTCAAGGGTGATGACTGAATCTTCGACACTGATCGTATCGCCTTCGGAGACCAGCACCTCGATGATTTCCACCTCTTCAAAATCACCGATATCCGGCACCCTGACTTCAACGGTATTGCTCATGGATCGTCCTCGTAAATGGTGTGCTGCCACTCCCGCTCAGAGTGCGGCGGCAAATCGCTGCCATGGCGTCTATCCTACTGTAACCGGCGCGACAGGTCTTCAATGGTGACCCTTGAACTTTTCAAACAAGGATCTTTCGCCGGATCAGAGCAGCAATGTCCTGATATCACTCAGCAGTCCAGCCAGATAACTCGTGAAACGGACTCCCTGCGCACCATCGATCACGCGGTGATCATAGGAGAGCGAGAACGGCATGATGAGACGCGGCTCGAATTCCTCACCGTTCCACACAGGTTTCATCTGCGAGCGCGAAACACCGAGAATCGCAACTTCGGGCGAATTGACGATCGGCGTGAACTGGGTACCGCCGATACCACCCAGACTCGAGATCGAGAAGCAGCCACCCTGCATATCTGTCGGTGACAGCTTCCCATCGCGCGCATTGGCAGAGATCTGCATCAATTCCGCAGCAATCTGGAAAATGCTCTTCCTGTCAACATCACGCAGAACCGGGACCATGAGCCCGTTGTCTGTATCGACAGCCACACCGATATGCACATACTTCTTCATGACGAGGCTCTCGCCGTCAGGTGTCAGCGAGCTGTTGAATTCCGGCATCGCCTTGAGGGCATTGGCACATGCCTTCATGAGAAATGGCATGAAAGTCAGTTTGATACCGGCATTCTCGGCACGCTGTTTCGACTCCTTGCGGAACTCCTCGAGTTCCGTGATATCCGCCTCGTCGAACTGGGTGACATGCGGAATGTTGAGCCAGGCACGGTGCAGATGCGCACCGCTGATCTTCTTGATGCGCCCGAGTTCGACTGTCTCTGTTTCACCGAACCTGGAAAAATCCACCGTCGGTGCTTCCGGCAACCGAAAAGCGCCGCTTGCCTCTGTCGCAGCCTGGCCATCGGCGATGGCACGCTTGACGTGAGCCTGCACGTCCTCTTTGGTGACACGTCCCTTTGGGCCGGACCCTTCGACTGCTGAAATATCGACACCGAGTTCGCGCGCGAAACGGCGCACCGAAGGGCTCGCATGGGCGATGCCGCTTGTAATCCGACCAGGAGCCGCAGCGTCGATCGGGGCGGGTTTGCGCTCGCTCTCGCCGGGCAAGGGTGCTGGCGCAACATCCTGGTCTGCTGCAGGTGCGGGAGCAATGGCCGGGGAAGGCGTGATGGCTGGTTCGGGCTCATCGAGAGCCCTGTCACCCTCTGCCATTTCTGCCATGTTGTCGGCCGTCGTCTCTGCAGCGTCGGCGGGATCCATGGTCAGGATCAGGTCGCCCTGGCCAACACGGTCTCCAACATTGACTTTGATTGCAATGACCCGTCCGGTTGCAGGCGACGGGATCTCCATGGTCGCCTTGTCGCTCTCGAGCGTGATCAGTGAGGCTTCTTCCTCGACCTCGTCACCCTCCCCGACGAGGACCTCGATAATTTCGACATCGGAGAAATCGCCGATGTCCGGGACTGTTACGTCTATGGTCATCCTGTTTCTCCGTTGTCAGACAGTTACCGGGTTCGGCTTCTCGGGATCGATACCATACTGCTTGATCGCCCTTGTCACGACTTTCGCCTCGATGTCGCCATCTTCGGCCAGTGCCGTCAGGGCAGCTACGACAACATAGTAGCGATTGACCTCGAAGTGGTGACGCAGTGCGGCACGCATGTCGGAGCGACCGTATCCGTCAGTACCCAGTACGACATAGGTGCGTTCGATGTAGTTGCGGACCTGGTCCGCATAGGCGCGCATGTAGTCTGTTGCGGCGACGATCGGGCCCTTCGTCTTTTCGAGCTGCCGGGAAATGTAGGGCACGCGCTTCTTCTTGCCCGGATGCAGCATGTTCCAGCGTTCCGTATCGATGCCTTCACGACGCAATTCATTGAAGCTCGTGACACTCCAGACATCGGCAGAGACATCCCAATCGTTCTCAAGCAGTTCTGCTGCAGCGATGACCTCGCGCAGGATCGTACCGGATCCCATGAGCTGGACCCGGGCCTTTTTGCGTCCCCCCTTGCTGAACGGGTAAATCCCCTTGAGGATGCCCTCTTCCGCACCTTTCGGCATTGCCGGCTGGTGGTAGTTCTCGTTCATGACGGTGACGTAGTAGAAGATGTTGTCCTTCTGCTCGTACATGCGCCGCATACCGTCCTGCAGGATCACGACGAGTTCATAGGCAAAGGTCGGGTCGTAGGAGACGCAGTTCGGAATGGTGCCTGCAACCAGGTGGCTGTGGCCATCCTGGTGCTGCAACCCCTCGCCGGCGAGCGTCGTCCGCCCTGCTGTGCCACCGAGCAGGAAGCCGCGTGCCTGCATGTCACCCGCAGCCCAGGCCAGATCGCCCACGCGCTGGAAGCCGAACATCGAGTAGTAGATGTAGAAGGGAATCATGCTGACACCGTGATTGGTGTAAGCAGTCGCTGCTGCTATCCATTCGGACATGGCACCAGCCTCGTTGATGCCCTCCTGCAGGATCTGTCCCTTTTTGTCCTCACGGTAATACATGAGCTGGTCGGAATCTTCCGGCTCATAGAGCTGCCCGGAGGAGGAATAGATGCCAAGCTGGCGGAACATGCCTTCCATACCGAAGGTACGTGCCTCGTCAGGGACGATCGGCACGACACGCTTGCCGATGTTCTTGTCGCGAATGAGCATCGTGAGAAATCGCACGAAAGCCATGGTCGTCGACATCTCCCGCTCGCCACTGTCCTCGAGCAGCGATTTGAATGTCGCCAGCGGCGGGATTTCCAGGGTCTCGACATCAGGCGAGCGCGCCGGGTAAGGGCCGCCAAGCTGCTTGCGTCGCTCCTTGAGGTACTGGATTTCCGGGGTATCATCAGCCGGCCTGAAGTAGGGTGCTGACGCGATCTGGTCATCCGGAATGGGAATGTTGAAGCGGTCCCGGAACGCGCGCAGTGCCTTCTCGCCCATCTTCTTCTGGGAGTGCGTCGTGTTCTGGCCCTCTCCTGCCTCACCCATACCATAACCCTTGACGGTCTTGGCCAGGATCACGGTCGGCTGTCCCTTGTGGGCCATTGCCTCGGCATAGGCGGTGTAGACCTTCTGGGGATCATGGCCGCCACGGTTGAGACGCCAGATATCCTCGTCGGACATGTTCGCGACCATGTCCTTGAGTTCGGAGTAGGCGCCGAAAAAGTGTTCCCGCGTATAGGCACCGCCTCGCGACTTGTACGCCTGGTAATCACCGTCGACGGCCTCCTCCATGCGCCTGGCGAGCAGGCCCTTCTTGTCTCGTGCAAGCAACGGATCCCAGTAGCTGCCCCAGATCACCTTGATAACGTTCCAGCCCGCACCGCGGAAGATTGCCTCGAGTTCCTGGATGATCTTGCCGTTCCCTCGTACCGGTCCATCGAGTCGCTGCAGGTTGCAGTTGACAACAAAGACCAGGTTATCGAGCTTCTCTCGGCCTGCCAGCGTGATGGCACCGAGGGATTCCGGCTCGTCCATTTCACCATCGCCCATGTAGGCCCAGACCGTCCGGTCGTGCGTCAGGGTATCGACGATACCGCGGTCATGCAGGTAACGCATGAAACGCGCCTGGTAGATCGCCATGATCGGACCCAGGCCCATGGAAACCGTCGGAAACTGCCAGAAGTTCGGCATGAGCCAGGGGTGCGGGTAGGAGGAAAGGCCCTTGCCGTCGACCTCCTGGCGAAAATGATTCAGCTGCTCCTCGGTGAGGCGTCCTTCCAGAAAGGCACGGGCATAGATACCGGGTGCGGAGTGCCCCTGGAAAAAGACGAGGTCTCCCCCGTGATCCTTGCTCCTGGCATGGAAGAAGTGATTCAGGCCGACATCGAAGAGTGTTGCGCTCGAGGCGAAACTGGCGATGTGTCCACCGAGTTCGGTCGACTTGCGGTTCGCCTGTACAACCATTGCCATGGCATTCCAGCGGATGATCGCCCGCACGCGGCGCTCCATCGCCCTGTCTCCGGGATAAGGTTTCTCCTTGTAGAGCGGGATGGTGTTGAGGTACGCGGTATTGGCACTGAACGGCAGGTAAGCGCCTGCACGACGTGTCTTGTCGATCAGTTTTTCGAGCAGAAAATGGGCGCGTTCAGCACCCTCGTGTTCGATGACGCCTTCGAGGGCATCGAGCCACTCCTGGGTCTCTTGCGGATCGAGATCATCATGTTGATCTGTCATTGGGTTCTTCCTGTGACAGTTGTTGTTTGTGTTGATCGCGGGAACGTAAAAGAAGTTTTGCCGGTCAGGGTCGCCAACCGCCGCGAATTCATGTCGAAAATACACGAAATACGTAGAAAATTCGTGTATTAAATTCACCAATAGTGACTATTAAGCCGGTCTATGGAAGGGCGCTATTAAACGCGACTCATCATGCTTTTGCAAGTCTAGCATCCGCAAGCAGCAGCGTCCGTGCATCGAACTGTCGCGAGGCTTCAGCGATTCGCCTCGGGCAAGGGAAAATTGGTTCCTGACCGCCCCCACGCCGGGGCCGGCTCTCACCCCGGCTGTTTTGATTCCCGATTTCGATGGATAGCAGAAACAATCTGAATCATCGCTCCGTTTCCATTCGTGCACACTCCGTCCACTTTTCTGCTTCACGATGATCCATGTTCATAGAGACTGCCGAACGCATCACCGCATATGATGCACTGGATATCAATACGGTTGTAGTCGACGCTCTCGGGGAAAAGGGCTGGTGTGTTCTGCCCGGCTTCATTACCGAGACTGATGTCGAGAGACTGCGTCACCTTGCTCTCCGTCAGCAGGAGGCAGAATCATATCGCCCGGCGGGCATCGGCAGGGGACGCGATCAAACAGTCGATCGCAGGGTTCGTTCCGACCTGATCTGCTGGGTTGATCCACTCGATGCCTGTTACAGGGAACTCTGCGGAGAGCGGCTCGAGGAGCTCCGCCGTGCAATCAACGAGCAACTGTTTCTCGGCCTGTTCGACCTCGAAACCCACTTTGCGCTCTACCGTCCGGGGGCATTTTACGGCAGGCATGTCGACCAGTTCCGGGAGAGTGGCAGGCGCAGGCTGACGATCATCCTGTACCTCAACCGGGAATGGAAACCTGAAGACGGCGGTGAATTGCTGCTCTACGAAGAAGACGAAACGGGAACGGCTCCTGTCAGGATTCTGCCGCATGGCGGCACCCTGGTCTGTTTCATGAGTGAAATCTTCCCGCACGAAGTTCTGCCAGCCAGGCGTGATCGCCTGAGCCTCACCGGTTGGTACAGAACCCGCGAACTCTCCCTGCCTATTTCCCCCTGAGCGCTCTCATCGCCTGCTGCATCGAAGTACGATCGAGGCACTCGGGGCGATAGACAATGTAAGCCAGGCGGTTGATGACAGGCGCATGCTCCACGGCGAATAGCCGCTGTGCGTCCATGTGCGCCTGCCCCATCGCTTCAGGGAGATAGGCTGCCCCCCCTCTGTCGAACAGCAGCCCGATGGCGACCTCACCCGAATTCGTGCGCAATGCCGGTGGTGGCAGATCCGGGAATTTTTCAGCATGGATAATGCCGTAGGCACTGCCCCAGTCGACCATCACGTAGTTACGGCTCATCGCCTTGTGGGTGTCGATGCCCGGCCTGGTCGAATAGAGTCGCAACGGCACCTCGGCGATCTGCTTGATCTCCAGCCCGGCTGTCTGTGGCGGGTCGAACATGAAGGCGCAATCGAGCATGCCAAGAGAGAGGCGCTGCACAAGTGCATCATTGCCGAGAATATCGATCTGCATTGCAATATCGGGGGCGCGTTTCCTGAAACGCCTCGCCCAGCGTTCGACGCTGATGGTCCAGAGATCGAACAGGCAACCAACCGACAGCGAGGCGGACAGGTCCGGGTCGAGTGCAACAGACTGCCGCGCCCTCTCCCATCCCTTGAGGAGCGTCTCTGCATGCTGCAGCAGCCGGTTGCCCGCGGGTGTAAGCTGTATGTCGTTACGCTTTCGCACAAAGAGTTCTGCCCCGAGGATCTCCTCCAGTTGCTTGATGCGTGCGCTGACAGCCGATTGTGTCAGGAAAAGTGCATCAGCGGCACGGCTGAAATGGCGCGTTCTTGCGACTTCGAGAAAGGTCTTGAGAAGAGAGATATCCAATGGACGGCATTCCCGCTTGCTGTGGTTTCACGAGCCAGTCACCTGGAGAGAAAGCGCCGGATGGAGCGTACGCAATCAGGAACCGGAACGGGAATTCAGGTTAATGAAACTCACTGGATTATCGATGAAGAATTTTGATTATTTCAATCGATATTTTTAATTTCTTGATCAGGCGAAAATGCACTATCTAGTGAATCATTGTGACCCAGTTGTGCCATATCGGATCATGAGTGAAGAAGACCTGTACGACGATGATGATGACCGGGAAGAAGCCGAGGATGATGCCTGCCTTGACGAAGTGATCCAGAGTCCCGATGACAGAAAGAGGAACAGCCTCGAGACTCGCCGGCGGATCGAGCGGATGCTCGAACTCAAGCGTCTGCGTGAACTCGACGACAGCATCGGTCTCGAGGATCTCGACTGGTAAACGCCGGGATCCGGCAAGTATTCAGCTTGCCGGATCCCGCATCAATCAATATTCGATTCTGCGTCTCTCCTGACGCTTCCGGTTTCCCTCTTCACGCTCCCGGCGTATTTTCCGAACATGATGATCGGCTTCTGCCTGCCGGGGTTTCCGATACCTGTAGACCTCTTCTTCAAGTTCATCATCAAAATCGAAATCCATGCTGTAACGCCTGTTGCTCACGCTGTCATCTCCCTGTTGAGATGGAAAAGCCTTCATGAACTCAACTATATAGATCCAAATCGACAATTTTTGTAATTTGTTTTTTTATCGTCACAAGCAATATCTTTCACGTACCTCCGCACAGAAGCCTGCTGTCCTGCATGCCGCGCCCGCTCGCTGTGATGCCGGACACGCCAGGTCATACCCCCCTCTGCATGACATCCTGCACATCGAGCAACTCCCGAAGCAGTGATGTTGCATAGCAACCGCTCTCGAGCATGAATTCCACTTCGAGCATCTCTTTTTCGATATTGAAGCCGAGCCCGTTGACTGCGGCACGCAACATCCTGCGATCGGCCTCGACCCGGCAGCGCAAGAGCCCCTCGACCCACCAGGAAAAATTCGCCAGTGCCTTCTGCTCGAGCGCAAGCGCCCCGGCCTGCGGTGCGATGCGCGCATCCCTGCCACAAAGCGGTCCCGTCACCCCGACAAGCAGCTGTTCATGACGCGGCATCAGCGTCGCATCTGCCTCGTCAGCGATGAAGAGACTGCTTGATCCTGCAATCTGCATTACATCGCCCGGAATCGGCCTGTTCCAGTTTTCCTGGCGAATCCGTTCGGCAAGCACCTCGTTGAAGAGCATCGAGCGTACGGCAGAGAGATAGATCCCCTCCGAGGCTTTGCGCGTCTTGCCACGCTCGAGCACCCGGATTGCGCGCTCGAGGTTGCCGCCGTTGCGTCCGAAGCGCTGAGTGCCGAAGTAGTTGGGAAAACCGGACGCAGCAACGCGCTGCAGCTTCGCTTCGAGTTCACCGGAATCGGCGACCGTGTCACGGATCAGAATTCGGAAGCGGTTGCTGCGCACGGCGCCGCGTCGCAACTTGCGGTTATGACGCAGGGTCTGGAGCAATCTCACATTTCCCGGCAATGAAGAGAGATCGGGGTCAGGTTTCCCCGGCAAATAGAGTGAAAACCACTGCCGCGTGACAGCATGCCTGTCTTTCATGCCGGCAAAACCGATGCTGCGCGGATGCAGCGAGGCGACCTTTGAGAGGATCCGCACAACGTCAGCCGTGTTCAGGCCGGTTTTCTCGATAAAGAGATAGAGATGCTCGCCCTCCCCCGTCAGCTCGAATGGCAGTGTTTCCCCGACAAAAAAATCGTCGGCTAGGGTCCGGATGTTTCCTTTGCCTGCAGCACCACCGAAGGCGCGCGGATGTTCCCCGGGACTGTAGTCTTGCGCTTGTTCGAGGAGGCGGCTACCTGCGTCTGCTGTCACCTGATCGTCTTTCCAAGTCGGTCGATGGCGAGCTGCATACGCTCGATAGAGGTCGTGTAGGCGAATCGCAAATAGCGCTGCGCTTCATGATGACTGAAATCCTTGCCGGGCGTGATGGCAACTCCGGCTTCCTCGAGCATGCGCTCGCAAAATGCAAAACTGTCATCCGTCAGTCCGGAGCAGTCAGCATAGAGATAGAAGGCTCCCTCCGGTTTCCCGGCGAGGCCGAAACCGAGCGCTTCGAGTGCAGGGTAGAGAAAATCGCGGCGTTCTCGAAAAGCTTCACGACGCTCCTCGAGGATCGCGACCGTTTCCGGCCGCATGGCAGCCAGTGCAGCATACTGGGCAATCGTAGGGGCAGAGAGGTAAAGATTTTGCGCGAGCCGGTCCATCACCGGTATCCAGGGTTCTGGCACGACGAGCCAGCCGAGACGCCAGCCGGTCATTGCGAAATATTTCGAGAAACTGTTCACGACAAAGAGGTTCCCGTCATCATGCGCAAGCGCCGTAACCGGCTCGAGATCATAGCTGAGACCCTGGTAGATCTCGTCCACAATCAGTGCGCCACCGAGCTCCGAAACCGTCCTGCTGATAGCGCCGAGCTGCTCAAGGTTCAACACACTGCCGGTAGGATTGGAGGGTGTCGCGATGACCAGCGCAGAGGTGCGATCCTTCCAGTATTTCCTGATCTTTTCCGGTACCGGAAGCCATCCATCCTCCATCGAGAGAGGCAAGTGAACAGGCTCTGCATCGAAAAGCTTCACAAAATTGCGGTTGCACGGATAACCGGGATCAGGCAGTAATACAGAGTCGCCGCTATCGACCAGTGCGCAGACAAGCATCTGCAGGCCCATCGACGAGCCCGGTGTAATCACGATGCGCCTTGCCGGAATCTCGATGCCGAAGCGCTCGTCATACCAGCGACTGACTGCTTCGCGCAATTCAGGGATTCCGAGAGCGGGGGTGTAGCCTGTCTTTCCGGCTGCAAGCGCCTGCAGTCCGGCCTCGACAACCGTTTCGGGGGTCGGAAAATCGGGTTCGCCGACCTCCATATGGATAATGTCCCTGCCCTGCGCCTGGAGTTCACGCGCACGGGCAAGGATATCCATCACATAGAAAGGCTGAATAGCATTGACGCGTGAAGAGGGCATGAGAGAGCGGAACCTGCGGCTGACTGTTCAGGAAGTCAGTTTAGCAGCAGATTCCTGTGCGGCTGCATGTACCCGTTGTGCCGCGGCCAGATCGATGCAGTCTGTCTCCGGATCGAAACCGGAAAGCAGTGTCACGGCTCCCTGCTCGTCCCTGCAGAGCTTGTCGATGACGGTCGTCGCACCATTGAAATCGTGATCCAGCGTGTAGTCATTGGTCGTGATCACCATGGCGCTGATACCCGCATCATGGACGGCCAGTACTCCGTTCGCAGAATCCTCGAAGGCGAGACACTCTTCAGGCGCAAGCTGCATCTTCTCCATGACGTAGGTATAGATGTCCCCGGCAGGCTTCTTGTGCGGCACGACATCTCCTGCACCAATGACCTCGAACCAGTCGATACTTTCCCTGCCGAGGGTATTTTCAAGCAGCGCAGTCACGTTCTCGGGAGTCGTGGTCGTCGCGATCGCCATGCGCATGCCACTGGCACGCCCCTCGCGCAGCAGCGCTTCCACTCCGGGACGTAGAGGAATCAGCCCCTCGCCCAGAAGCTCCGTGTAGTGGGCGGTTTTGGCCGCATGCAGATCGATGATGAGGTTATCGACATCCACACCTGCGGGAATCATCGGGTTGCGCTGCTCGATAAAGAATCGCATGCGCTCCTTGCCTCCCGTGACCTGCAACAGCCAGCCATACTCATCGACACTCCAGTGCCAGTCGAGACCGGCATCATTGAAGGCGCGGTTGAAAGCAACACGGTGGCCATCACGCTCGGTATTCGCAAGCGTGCCGTCAACATCGAACAGCAGGGCCTTGAGTTCACTCATGTCAGGATCCGGAAATCAGGGAACAGTCA
>JASFPB010000038.1:0-11315 GCA_050116235.1 Chromatiales bacterium
TTCCGGCGGCTCGTCAAGTTATGCCAGGGATGACCACGGCCCGGACCACAATCAGGATGACGGGAACGATCGCGACTAGAGACAGAAGAGTGGAAACACCGGAGAGCGGAATTGGCCGTGTCGATATGGCAAGTGGAGACTCTACTCTTATGGCTCCAGGGGAAAACTTCAGTTATCGGTCTGTTTTTGCCATGCGTTTTGTCTTCTTGTGAATCGAATGAGCTCCACTGAATGAGCGCGCGACACCCGGCATCCTCAAACCCTGTCAAAGTCCTGGCTCTCTGCCTGTGTGTTGCACTGATACAAGCCGGTTGCGTCCCACCAAGCGTCGCAACGAAGAGAGACACCAACCCGATGCTCACTGTCGTTAATTCAGATGACGCTTACAGCGCATCTCGCAGGACAAAGGATATGGCAGACTGGGTTGTCAGCTCTAATAACAATCGGAACATGCCCTTCGCAATCGTTGATAAAGTCAACGCAAAGGTTCATGCATTCGGGGGCGACGGCAAGCCATACGGAGAAGCGCCTGTACTGCTGGGCCTGACGAAAGGTGATCACACTGTCCCTGGCATTGGTAACAAGTCGATCTCACAGATCGCGCCCGATGAGCGCACGACCCCGGCTGGACGCTTCGATGCAGTCATGGGTCTGAATCACAAGGGGAAGGAGATTCTCTGGCTGGATTTCGAACAGGCCCTCTCCATGCACGCGGTCATCAAGGGCACCCCCCGGGAACGCAGGGCGCAACGCTTGGCCTCTCCCACCCCGCTGGACAACCGTATTTCGTATGGCTGCATCAATGTTCCGGTTCCATTCTTCCAGCAGGTGATACAAAGCAACTTTTCCGGGAATGGCGGCGTCGTTTATATTTTGCCGGAAACCGGCCAGTTCAACCCTTCCCCGAACGAGTTCTTGACTGCTCAAAAGGCACGTCCTGCCAGATAGCCTGGGGGAGTGGAAAACGATGGACCGTTTTATTCCGGCGGCCCTGGGACGGATTTCCTGGAGTGCTTTAGCAAGTTTCAGAATGCGGCGGAGAAGCAAGTCAGGGCTGATGGCTAATTCTGCTCTTCGAGGGTATTCGGGGATTCATCATCTGGCCGAGGTGGACTACTCGATATCAGCACTGCAAACCAGGCGCTTCCCGCCTGCTGCTCCGCAATAAATTTGATGACCATTGTCAGCGGCACCGACAGCAACATGCCCACCGGCCCGAACACCCACCCCCAGAAGACCAATGAGAGAAAGACGGCCAGTGTCGACAGCCCCAGGCGCTGCCCCATAAAACGCGGCTCAATCATATTCCCAACCAGCGTATTCACCAGCAGGTAGAGGGCAATCATCATGCCTGTCAATAGTGGATCGCCCTCCAGCAGCGACAGCAACACAGCCGGGACAGCGGCGATGATTGAGCCGATATTGGGAATGAAATTCAGCAGGAAGGCGAGAAAACCCCACAGCAACGCGAACTCCACATCCAGCAACCACATGCCGGCACTGATCAGCATACCTGTCAGCAGGCTGAGCATTGCCTTGGTGGTGATATAGCTGTTCATGGAAACCGCCAGGCTCGACAGGCCGGAGAGAACCTGGCTTTTGCCGGCAGTGTGTCCTGCAGAAACCTTCGCACCGAGGGAACCGGCATCAGCCAGCATGAAAATCACCGTGAAGACAATCAGGAACAGGTTACTCAGTGTATCGCCCAGGCCCGAGAGAAACCTGGCAAAGAAACCGACGGCCGCCCCGGGATCCAGCGCACTGGAAATGGCTTCGCCGCTGATCTCGATCCCATGGCCGTCCAGCCAGCTGACCCACCCCTGTACCAGTGCTTTCAGCTGTGCCTGGTACTCCGGCAGGGCCTCGACGAAGGTACTGACTGATGACCCCAGTAACAGGAAGACGAGGACAAGTACTAACAGCGTGGCAAGTGCCACCAGCGATACCGCGAGCCAATCCGGCATCCCTTGCCGACGCAGGCGGTTGATGGGTGAACTGAGAATCGTGGCAATGAAGAGGGCCAGCAGAAATGGCACCAGAATGTTTGATGCGTAGCGAGCGCCGGCGAATATGACAACCAGCGATGCGAGTGTGAGCAATGCATCGCGCACCGGTATGGATGCTGCTGCGGAAGATGAATCGTGCATGGGGATACTCTGCGATAGACTGACCCGTAATACAGGCATGTTACCCGTGTAACTCCTTGCCCCGCAAAACCGCGCGCATCTCCAGGCCGAAATATCCGCTTCACGGGAGTCTTGTGTATCAGCTTCTGGCTCCGGTTTCAGGCTTTAGGCGACTTCATCCACAAAGCCAGCCCCGGAATACCAGATTTTGAGGTGATCGATCCTTTATTGCACCATGCGTGCGATTTATTCCGTATCTTCTCAATGCAGCAGACCCCTGTTACCTCCTCGGAAGTAACATGAGGTCTGCAGTCCGATTCACGTTGTGGTCAGCTGATGTCCTTTTTAATGGCCGCCACCGTGGCTTCACAAGCCTCGGCACATTCCCGGCACTCATGGTGTTGATCATGCTTCCGGCACTCTTCAGCGCATTCCTCGCAGACAGCAAGGCATAGGGCTGACATTTTCTTGATGTGTGATGAATTTGCCGTTAGCAGGTAGGAGAAGCCACCACATATGGCCTGCATTTCATGCACTTTTGCCGCGCAGTCCGCAACCGAGGTATCCCCCTCCTGGAACAGGATCAGGCAATGCGCAATACAACGCTGACCCTTGTCGAGACAGGCATTGACTGATTCAAGTACACCCTCCTGCTGCGGCTTGTGCTTGCTGTGATCATGCTTTGCGTGTCCATGCTCCATTGCACTCGCGACTGGTGTATAAGACATTGCTGTAAGGCCCATTCCCACAAGAAGATCGCGACGACTGATACCTGATTGTTCTGGAGTCCGGTTAGACATATCCGTTTCCTCTTCTTGTTCATTGAAGATAAAAAGATAGCACCCTTCGGGTGAATTTCGAACAGATTAACCGGAGCAATAAAGACACAATTCCTTCTACTCCTGGCTCCCTGTCAAGGGGCTCGGATCGCAGGCGGGTAATTGCATTTACCCAAATTAAATTTATAGGCATAAATCCCCTGTGGACCTTGCCAATATTCGAGACTTCAAGGGATGACGGACTGTGGGAAATCTCCTGATGGTGTGTACAGAGTGAAGTGGACAAGGTACCAGCATCCAGATGCCATGACAGGTAAAAAAGCATCGTGGTCCCATATCTCTACTCGCACTGATTATTCAACAGAAGTGCGCAACTACGCCTACACTGGATAGAGAAGTCGCATCCCGCGACTGCAACAACATTGAGCGTTTATCATGTCAAAAATCGCCATCATCCAGGAATCGCCGGTATTGCTTGATCGTAGCAAAACGATCGATAAAGCTGTCCAACTTGTTGAGCAGGCTGCATTGGCCAATGCGGAACTGATCGTGTTTCCTGAAGCCTTCGTTTCCGGTTACCCCGCATGGATATGGCGTCTTCGACCGGGTGGCGACTGGGACATCAATGAATCGCTTTATTCGCGTTTACTCGGGAGTGCCGTCGATATCGATGCGGGTGATCTCGGACCTCTCTGTGAGATTGCCAGAAAAGAGAAGGTCACCGTGGTCTGCGGAATTAATGAACGTGACAGCAAACTCAGCAAGGCAACGCTTTACAACACTGCCGTGATCATCGGACCGGGGGGCGACATCCTTAATCGGCATCGCAAGATCATGCCGACAAACCCCGAGCGCATGGTCTGGGGTTTCGGTGACGGGGCCGGATTGCGTGTCGTCGACACGCCGGCTGGAAGGATTGGCACACTGCTCTGCTGGGAAAACTATATGCCGCTGGCGCGATATACCCTTTATTCACAGGGCGTCGAAATCTATATAGCACCGACATACGACAGCGGAGACGGCTGGATCGGGACGATGCAGCACATTGCCCGTGAAGGACGTTGCTGGGTAATATGCAGCGGGGTCGCACTCACCAACAGTGACATTCCAACAGACTTCCCGAACAGGGAGACTCTCTACCCCGCAAGCGAGGAGTGGATCAACCCGGGAGACTCAGCCGTGATCGCACCGGGTGGAGAGATCATCGCCGGCCCGATGCACAGGGAAAAAGGCATTCTCTATGCCACGGTTGATACGGAACGTGCCAGCGTAGCCAAACGCGATCTGGATATCACGGGACATTATTCGAGACCTGATCTCTTTACACTGGAAGTCGATACACGCGCACAAAGCCCGGTCAGTTATCCATCAACCAGTTAACCGGTTGACTTCAGGATACCCCGGACAGTTTCCTGGTTCATACTGCGGCCTCATTCATCGAGGCTACTTTTTGCTCCGCGAATTCAACGCCCGGGTGATGGCTGCCAGCAGGGGACCAATGGCTGCCGGGAGCAGGGTTTCAACCGGATGACGTACCAGGCTTCGTACCTCATCCTTCATGGCCCGAAGCTCCGCGTCGGCCAGGGCAACCTCGTCTTTGAGGTCGTTCAGTGCAATTTCGCGCATCTCCCTGATCATCTCGACCTCTGGAGCGGGTTTGATTGAGCTCGCATAGCCCATCAGCAACGCGGCCAGCAGGATATCTGTACCGCCCACTGCGAGCGCAGCCAGCGATTCGCCCCAGATAGGGACCAGGGCAAAAAAGATTGCCAGGCTCAGCATGACAAGACCGAAAAGCGCCACCAGCCCAGCCAGCGCATTGAGCTGCAGCTTTTTGGACAGAAGCCGGAACTCGTTCCGGGTCAGCAGCCGATCTGTCCGCCAGAGAATCCTGAGGCTGTGTACGAAACGTTCCATAGCTCCTCCTATTTTCGTGAAAACAGCTGGCCGATAACAATACCGAGGGAAAAGGCCGCCACCAGAGAGAGCACCGGGCGCTCCCGCGCAGTCTCTTCCATGTCCTTGAGGATGGCGTTGAAATCGATGTTCAGATCCTCGAGCCTTTTGGCCGATGCAGCTATCACCTCCTCAAGAGACTCACTGTCCGCAGCAGGTCCAGCTTCTGGCTGACTAACAGCTGCTTCCACGGATGCAGCGCCATCTTCCTCTCCCTCCGTCCGCGCGGCATTTGGGCTCTTCTGTTGGCGTTGCGAACGCAAGACTGCGGCCTCACGCTGCAACGCCTTGAGTTCGTCAAGATCAGTTTCAGTGCTCGTCATCTGCCATCCTTCTGTAGAGTTTCCAATGGCAGTATAACTCTACTGAGGGAAAAGAAATTGAAGTTGCAAACGAACTTGCCAGCCCGGGCCGAATTCCGGTTTTTCGACATTGTAATACGCTGAAACCTGGCCGTTAACCGGCTGATTCCCGATCTTGAATATCTTTCCGATTCCGCCACCGATGAGAACTGTTCAGCGGTCATCGCTATTAGCGCTCCAGTCTGTAGTCATAATAGGTGCAGACAAGAGGTACTGGCCACTAGCGCCGGGAATGTTGTAATTGATGCCGATCTTTGGTCGGTCTATTTTAGGAGCAGAGAAACAGACCCTGCTCCGGTTGGGACCTGTCTACAAGGAATGCTGAAAACTCTCGCTCGGAATTCTCTATCCATTAGGTGCTTGCGTCTCTTTCGGTTCCCCGCTGACCAGGGCTCTGGTTAACATAATTCAACGGGCTCGTAAGGAGACGACTTTTTTATCGATCAAGTTGGAAAACAACTCCAGACGATGCGAGACAGTGGGCGACTCAAGCAGCCGCTGCTTGCTATCAATATCAAGATTCAGAACCAGCACAAGATTATTCACCACCTGTTCGATGGGTAGCTTGTCCAGCACCCCCCAGTCCACCTTCATCTCATTTCGTTCGAAGTAGTCCCGGAGATTTTCTTTGAAACTCTCGATAACCTCCGGGTCGATCGCTTCTGTCTCGTAATCGTTCCCGAAACCACTCCAGTCAACGGTCGCAATGTTATAACCGTCCACGTGGGAAAACTCATCGACGATCCTGTAGCGGCAGACTCCCGTCAGCATGATGTTCAGCCGTCCGTCCTTTCTCTCTCTGTATTGTCTGATTCTTCCAGCACAGCCTGTTTGATAGTTTTTCTCTTCCTGGTTGTGGCGACGAGGTTGTACCATGCCGATCAATTGATCGGCCCTGAGTGCACCCAGGAATAGAGCCAGATCTACAGGCTCGGAGAGCTCGAGGGGAAGTTCGCCGCCAGGGAGCAAGGCATTTTCCAGCGTGTAGATGGGGAGTTGTTCGGGCAGCTTGTCGAATGGTTGTATGAGGGGGTATCTGGGTTTCATGGTAGTAAAAAGGTGATAAATCTTCGCATATTAGGTCGTGAAAGAGCGTGCGCGTCCACACATCACTGTTCAAAAGATCATGAGAACAGGAAGATAGGGGATACATCCTTGTAATACGAACACGATAGCATCTTGTTGAATAGTGACTTCTTTCTTGCAATGGTGACGGAGATCTTCCCATGACACGGTGTACAACATTGCTTGAATCTTCTCCCTTTGCAATCTTCAGCGGGATTTTATTCATGCTTTCGGCCTCCCCTGCCCTGGCAGCCAGGGCAGAATGCCCTGCGCAAAGCGTAGTCCTGACTGGTCAGAACACTGTCGAGACACCGCTTGGACCCCACACCTATATCGAAACCATGGTCCTTAGCCGGCAAACGCATTCGACAGCCATGGACGGCAAATGGAAGGTCGCCAAACTCAAGCAGGAGATGGTCTATCCCTGGCAGATCCGTCCACCCCTGAGCCTGTTGAACCAGACTGTTGACCTTGGTGAGGGTGCCTCCATGGTCTGTTCGACTACCACGTCCGGCAATGTGATCCACAATGTGTGTGATGAAGGCAATTTTGTCCTCGATGTATGGGGCGGGAAAATCGGTTACAGGAAGACCGGCGTGACCATCGGCAAGGTGCAGGGGCGTCAATTCGAGGTGCGTTTTGGAATGCCGGGAAAACAGCAGCTGAATCCCATTATCCGTGGCAGGGTTAAAGACGGAGCGGCTAATGAAGTATCCCTTGTCATCAAGCTTGCCAATGAAGAGCAGGACAAGGGGCGTTTCGCTTATGACATTGGTCCCGATCCGACATTGACAGTGAAAGCCAGGGCGACCACTGACCCTGAGAGCGAGGCCCGGAAGGTTCACTGGAAATTTCCGGACATACCGGGAGCGACTCTGACCCTGACACCTGCCACAGCCCGGGGCGCCGAGATCGAGGCGGTTTATCGTGGCATGCCTGCCGACAATGGTGATTTTGGTGCAAAAACCCTTTCTGCTTCGCTGGAGGTTGAAGGCTGCCCGGTTACCGACGAGCGGACGTTCAGGAGTTTCTTTCCCCGTGATGAAAAGAATCATCCGGGGCCGAATCCCGACTGGCCGAACTGGCTTCATTACTGGAAACAGACTGCCTGTGGCAAGCCCAGGGGGCAGAATACGGGGGTAATCTTCGCGCCGAATATGCGCGGATGTGGCAGTGGCACTGCAGGATTCTACTCCTATTCCGAACCCGAGGTCGTCCACAAGCATGTCTATCTTTGCGATCTCGCACAAAGTCTTGGGGGTGATATGAAGACGACTGTACCAAGGCTGACCTATGAACCGATTGCTGCAACACTGGCTGACCGGTTCAGAAATAAGGGCGTCGATACATTCACCGGCATCGACAGCTTCGGATACACCATGTATCACGAATTCCTTCATTATCAAAACTATGCAGCATGGTGGGAAGGTCAGGGCCAACCCTATGAAAACGGATTACAGCCTGTTTATGACAAGGACATGGACGGCATTCCCGATTCAAGGGAGCCGGATCTGGGCTTCGATCCAGTGAAGAGACTCACCTATGCCCCGTCAGCAGCACTTGAAAATCATCTGAAATATGACGAGCACTGGATGGTTTATTCCGATGCAAAAGGCTATCAACCGGGTCTGTGCGATACAGAAGACTGGGCCTATCCAGGTAAGCAGTGGCCCTGATTGGCCGGAAAGCGCTTGCGGCGGTTGAGCAAACAGGAGACAGACTGCCCCACTGTTAGCCTTGACCTGATAGATATGGCCTGTGAACTCTGATGAGCTGTGGCCAAAGCAAAAGCCCGCCTGTTGCGCGGGCTTTTGTTTTGCGCGTCGCAATCAGCAACCATTCAGCTCCTGGATGGGAAAATGCCCACGAGTGCGACACAGGCACGCAGTGTCAGATAGGGAGCACGGTTTTCATGTGATGTTCCGTTGCCAGTCATCCCGACAGCCGAGGCATCCCATGTGGTATCGGCGCCGAAAGGGCTGTCATAGATCCTTTGTTTCGGGCTGCCCGGTATACTCCCCGCGGCATTTTTATCTGCAGCGCCGGAACTCGCATTGATGGCATGGCTGTGTGCTGGCAGGTTGTCTACTGTCAGGGCAACCTCCTCCTGCCCGCCTCTGGAGCCCTGCGCGTAGCTTGACAGACCGGGCCCCGCGCCAGTGTGCACAGAAGTTCTGCCCCGAAGATCGGGTAGCGCGAATGTCGTGCGTCCATCACCGCCGTAGGTCGTTCCGTAAAGGGAAAAGAGCGCTGTATTCTGGGAAATCGGTAGCAGTTGGCCATTGGCTTCTGCCCATCCGCGTGGGCAGAAGGTGTATCCAACCCACATGATTTCACCGATAAATGGATCAGATCCCGCATTTGCTTGCCCGGCAATACCACCGGAAAAGACAACAGCAAGTGCCATGGATGCTGCAAGTGTTTTCTGTTTCATCTCATCTTCTCCTTGAGTGTTGAAAGTAACGCCATGTTTTTTGATTGGGATGAGAGCCTGTTCAGGCTAGTGCAGATGTGGTCGACAAGAAATCCGTGACCCTTTGATAAGGATCTCTTTGTGGAGTATGGCTATCAAAGAATAGCCAAGCCTGATGAAAAGGCAAAAAACTGACTGTCTTGCCTAGGAAGAGTATCTCCGTCGGAACTCGGATCTGACCTGGCCTTCGATGAGACTTGGTATGTGTGTATATACCTTTGCAGTCGCGAGAAGACCCTCGTACCGCTGCTCTACTCTGGCGTCGATTTCTGCTCTGCTGACCTGCGGGAAACGGCTTGCTATCGACTCGGAAATTTGAAGCATGTATCTCTTCTTTTGTTTCAGAATATCGAAGGACGCATTGGAGTGTTTTTGAGCCTCGATGTAACGCGACGCTTTCATGATTATTCACCCTCGATCCGCACCTATCATTAACTATATTCGAGAAGATCATGATCATTTGATGATTTGTGAATAATCAATTCACGGTAGAGACGATCAGGTCATGCCGGAGCCTGATCCCTGTCAGACTCACTCAAAGAAAATCAGATGTTTACAGTATATGCAGGCGATATTCCGTGACAGAGTCATGATCTGGCGCCCAGTAAGAACAGCGCTTTAGTGAAACGGTTTATGCCGACAGCTATGGTGTGATTCAAAATCTCCTTATCGTCCCCTGAATAGTGCTCCTGACCGTACCCCTTTCTTCGAGCATGTCTGAATGTAGGAAATTAAGCATATCAGGCTGCCTCTTTGGCGAACACCGCAGGTGGTTTCTTGCCCAATGAACGATGAGGCCTGACGTGGTTGTAATGATTGCGCCAGCACTCGATTTCTTCCCTGGCATCCGTCAGGCTGGCAAACCAGTGTAGGTCCAGGCAGTACTCGCGGAACTTGCCATTGAAGCTCTCAACAAATGCATTCTGCGTGGGCTTTCCCGGCTGAATGAAATTCAACTTTACCCTGGTGCGTTTTGACCAGAAAAACATCGCCTTGCTGGTCAGCTCGGGGCCATTGTCTAGGACGATCCGGGATGGTAATCCCCGACTCTGTGCCAGCCGATCGAGCTCGCGTGCAAGGCGCTGTCCGCTGATCGAGAAATCGACGACTTGCAGCAGGCATTCCCGGCTGAAGTCATCAACAACATTGAACACCCTGAAGCGACGACCGTTCGCCAATTGATCCGAGACAAAATCGACAGACCAACGCTCGTTGATATGATTGGGAACAGCCAATGGTATCCGCGGCCGACTCAACTTTTTGCGCTGCTTGGTACGCACCTGCAAGCCTTCTTCGCGATAAATGCGGTAAGTGCGCTTGTGATTGATGACCAGACCGGTGGTCCTGAGCATGTTATGCAGCGTTAGACAGCCATAACGGGGATAGCGCTCTGCTAACGTCTTCAGCTCTGCTCTCAATGCCGCGTCGTCGCGACCCTGAAGTGGCCGCCAGGCCGCAGATCGACTACCGTGCGTCCGGCCTCATGCTGCTTGAGGATCGAGATGATCAGTTCTTCTGAATATCTTTTGCGCTTCATATGAGGATCTCCGTAGGGTAAAAATACAAGGAAATCCCACACTCTGCATGGCTCGAATTACGGGGGTACGGTCACTCCCGCTCTGCATAGTGAATGACCTTAATCAATCAACTGCGTGAAGACTCCCTCCCCCCTCTGTTGTATCCAGAGAGGGATCAGTAAGCTGAAAGATGGCCAATAGCAATTACTGAATCCGGTGCATCGAAGAGAGAATGCGAGATGTCTGGAAACAGACACCCCCGGATCATCACGAAACAGTGGGTAGCATCATATGACGAACAGCACTCCCATCATTTCTCAGGACGCTGAATCCATCGTCGATGCCGTAATCAGGGACGTGGGCAGTAGCATCAACCTCGCCACTCCTCTCGCTATTGGCAAGGCGAACCATGTCATCAATGCCTTTTACAGGCGCGCAAAGCGGGATCCGTCCATCAACCTGACGATCCTGACAGCACTGACGCTCGAGATACCCAAGGGAAAAAGCCTGCTCGAGAAACGTTTTCTCGCCCCCTTCACACGGCGGGTTTTCGGTGACTACCCGGATCTGGAATACGAACTGGACAGGGTCGGGAACAAGCTTCCGCAGAACGTGCGCGTCATCGAGTTCTACTTTCCGCCGGGGAAATTTCTCGCCAACCCGCAGGCCCAGCAGGACTATGTCTGCAGTAACTACACCCATGCCGTCCGGGATCTCATGGATCGCGGTGCCAATGTCATTGCCCAGTTGATCAGCCCCAATGAATCCGAACCCTCGAGGTTGAGCCTCAGCGGCAACCCGGATATTGCACTGGACCTCATCAGGCTCATGCACGAGCGTGGCGAGAAAGAAGAGGTTCCCTATGCCATCATCGGGCAAGCCAATCCGAATCTGCCCTACATGTACGGTGATGCAGAGATCGCTGCCGATAACTTTGACTACCTGTTCGACAATCCCGATTGTTATTTCCGCATCTTTGGACCACCAAAACTCTCGATTCCTGAACAGGAGCATGTCATTGGCCTCTACCTCTCCAC
>JASFPB010000039.1:0-11247 GCA_050116235.1 Chromatiales bacterium
ATCGATATCGATCAGATCCTGTATTTGCGACCATGCTGCCGGCCCCAGGCGTGTTTGCCGGGCAACCGGCTCCACGCGGGCATGAAATTCCGGCAAATCAGGACCGGCATCCCTGTCCATACAGTGATCTGCACTCCTATAATAGTACAAACGTAACGACAGGTTTCTCAAGTATGTCGTTGAAATATTTACCAGGACAGTATCGCGGGAGGTCTGGAATGCATTTCATCCGGAACGTCGTTCACCTCTTGAATCCTGCCCGATCTTGAGAGCGTATGCACGATGAACGGCAAAGTCCGACTCCTTGCCTGCCTGTTGGTAGCTGTACTGCCTGTCTTCGCGGAGCAGCCGATGCCGGGGAAAATGCATACACAGGTTCTCGAAACGGGCAGAACGCTTGAATGGCTGCTTCTTCGCAACAGGGATATGGCATGGCAGCTGACCGTCAGTGAGCAGAGCCGTATACTGGTAAATGCGATACTGGGTGAGTGTCGTTTTTGTGATGGGGATGAGGACGGCTGCCGCATGACCGGTGTTTTCATCCGTTCACTCAAAGAGAGTGGAGATCCCGTGATCCTTGTGGTTTGTCATACGGCCTCGCATACGACACTGCTCCAGCTCTTCGACCCTGCCGTTTCATCAGCTTCACCGGCCATGCGAATCAGGGGCAGCTACTATCTCGAATGGTCCGGGACAAAAGAGGGGTTGATGATCGAGTGGGACGGACCTGATCATGCTGTTCCGGGATGCGAGGTAGAGAGTCTGGACTTTCCCGACACGGCACCGGCACAGAACAGGCTGATGCTGGATTCCCCCTGCTATCGCCAGGGGCACACTACCGAGTGAAAAAGACCCGGCAGCACCTGGCCGGCATCCTGCTCTTGTGCATGATCCTTGCCTCTGTGGCACAGGGTTTCTTTCCTTCCTTTCCTGTAGTGATTGCGGGCATTTTCGGTTGGTCTGCCGGGCTTCTGCTCGCCCGGAACATTGGCGGTATACAGCGCCTGCAGTCACTACTCATGCTTGCCGCTGGCGGAGCCGGGCTGTTCTGGGGGGTACTGGCGACAGGGTCCGCGCGCTTTGAACAGGCTATCGTGGCTAATCAGGCGATGCTCGCCATGCTTGCCTCGGTGAGTTTTCTCCGGCTGATTACCCTGCCATCGACAGGAGACGACGAGAGCCTGCCGACGGGACGCGCTGCACTCTGGCGCACACTGTTCGGGGTTCACTTCTTCGGCGCAGTCATCAATCTCTCGACAGTCATGATTGTCGGGGACCGGCAATCCAGGGACAGTCCCCTGTCAGCCCTGCAGGCAACAGTGCTCTCTCGCGGCTTTGCCATGGCTGCCAACTGGTCGCCTTTTTTCGCAGCCATGGGTATCGCTCTCACCAATGCTCCGGGGGCCAGCCTGACCGTCGTGTCACTCACAGGGCTGCCTGTCGCCATGCTGGCACTGGGTTTCAGCCTCTGGCAATTGGAAAAATCCTTCAATGTCTCCGAATTCCGCGGCTACCCCCTCAATTTCCGGGCACTCTGGATTCCCGGTCTGCTTGCATTCGCCGTCATGCTGATTCACAACGCCTTCCCGGACCTCTCCATCCTGACGCTGATTTCCTCACTGTCACTGTTTCTGACGTTCGCGGTCATGCTTGTACGCCATGGGCGCAGGGCCATGCCGGGACTGGCCAGCTTCGTGACAGCGGGACTGCCCCGCATGTCAGGAGAACTCGTTCTCTTTCTCTCGGCCGGTGTGCTGGCTGCCGGCATCTCGACAGCTGTGACTGTTTCGGGCATCGACCTGGTACCCGAGGCTTTTGGTCCATCTGAAGCGAGCCTGTTGCTCCTGGGAATGGTGCTGCTGAGTCTTTTCGGCATCCACCCTGTGATCAGTGTTACGACAGCGAGCGGCCTGATCCTGCCCGCCTCGCCGGATCCAGACCTGCTCGCGATGACCTTCCTCATGACCTGGGCGACGGGCGTCTGCATCTCTCCATTCAGCGGCCTGAGCCTTGCAATCCAGGGGCGCTACGGGATCAACGCATTCAGCTTTCCGCGATGGAACGGGCTCTTCGTCGTGCTTTTGCTGGCACTGGATATCCTGGTGCTGCATCTGATGTAGGAATCCTGCCCGGCCTCCACGCAGTTCGGATCCTTCCCGGATTCAGCTTCATTTCAGATTAGCTCTCTAGACTTGCAAGCAACGTCTTTCAGATCGCAAGAGGAACTCTGGTAATGACAACAACCGAATCGGGAAAGATCCGCGTGTGGGATCCCGTCGTGCGGATTTTTCACTGGACCCTGGTGCTCTCCTTCCTGGCAGCCTGGATCACCGGGGACGAACTCATGACACCCCATGTATGGGCTGGCTACCTGATCTCCGTACTGCTCCTGACACGCACCGTCTGGGGCATCATCGGCACACCGCATGCGCGCTTCCGGGACTTCGTATATAGCCCGGCCGTCATCCGGGGCTACATCCGCAAAATGTTCAGCCGCAGCGAGCCACGCTATCTTGGCCACAATCCTGCCGGTGGCATGATGGTCACCCTTCTGATCCTGTCGTTGATGATCACCGCCATCAGCGGTGTTGCACTTTATGGGAATACGGACCTCGCAGGGCCCATGGCCGGCATCTTCCAGAGCGGAACTTCTGCCGACATCCTCGAGGAAGTCCACGAGTTCTTCGCAAACTTCACACTCTTTCTCGTCATCCTGCATGTCGGCGGGGTCATCTGGAGCAGCTTCGCGCACAGGGAGAACCTGGCCAAATCCATGCTGACCGGCATCAAGGAGGTGAAGCAATCATGAAGAGCACCAGTCTGATCGCGATTGTCCTCACGAGTTCCTTTTCCGTTGCCGATGCGAATGATATCGACAACATGCTCGCCGGCTACATGGATATGGGTGCCACCGGCTTCAGCGCAGAGCGCGGCAAGCTGTTATGGACGAAGACTCATATCATCGACGGCGAGCAGCGTACCTGCAGCAGTTGTCACACGGCCAACCCGGCCATACCTGGCAAGCACGTCAAAACCGGTAAACCAATCGAACCGATCGCACTCTCGGCCAATCCCGAACGCTTCACGGACGTGGCAAAAACTGAAAAATGGTTCAGGCGCAACTGCAAGTGGACACTGGGACGCGAATGCACACCGCAGGAGAAAGGCGACCTGGTGAGCTGGCTTGCTGGACGACAGGAGTAAACTGTTATGAAGAAGACACTACTGATACTGATCAGTCTCATGCTCGGCCTCACGGCATCCGTTGCACTGCTTGCCGGTCATGATGAACGCGAGGAAGATGAGCATCATGAATACCATGAAAGCGACCATGACGATGATGATGACCGGAGAGGATGGTTACGCCGCATTGCCGGCAGCAGCGGCGCCGGTCATTACCCTGACCGGTCACAGGATCCTGCGTTTGATACCTACAGCAATGAATGTGGCGATTGCCACATGGCCTATCCGCCGGGCATGCTTTCGAAAGCGTCCTGGCGTGGAGTGATGACGAACCTCGAGGATCATTTCGGCGACAATGCGGAACTGGACGCCGCAACAGCCGGAGAGATTGGCAGCTTCCTCGAGCGGCACGCTGCCGGCGCAATGACCGCAGTCCTGTCAAGCCAGCCGGCAAGGATCACGGATACCCGCTGGTTTCGCGCGCAACATCACGAGATTCCTGCCAGAATGGCAAAGAACAACCCTGGCGTGAAGAGCTTCAGCCGCTGCGAAGCCTGCCATACGCGTGCTTCTGAAGGACGTTTCAATGAACATGATGTCCGTATTCCCGGATACGGCTATTGGGATGACTAAATGCGCAAGCTGTGCTTACTGCTGTTCTTGCCTTCGATACTGGCTACCGGAAATCTCCCGGCCGAGAGCAAGGGCGATCACGAGCGTGCTTACCAGGCGCGCCAGGAAGAGAAGATTCTGTCGCTCGAGGAGATTCTCGGGAAGCTGGATCTCGGTCCGGAAACCCGGCTGCTCGAGGTGGAACTTGAACAGGAACACGGCCGTGATATCTACGAGATCGAGTACCTGACAAACGACGGCGACATCTATGAACTCGAGGTGGATGCCGCGACAGGACGGATTTTGAAACAGGAACGGGAGTAGATGCGGCTGCTGCTGGTTGAAGATAATCAGGAACTGGTTGCAGAGCTGCTGCCTCTGCTGCTGCAGGCAGGTTATGCCGTGGATGCCACAACCGATGGTGACGAGGCGCATTACCTTGGTGAGAACGAGAGTTATGACGCCGTGGTCCTCGACCTTGGCCTGCCGAAACGCAGCGGGCTGGAAGTGCTCCGGTCCTGGCGTGACAGCACGCTGAAGATGCCCGTCCTGATCCTGACCGCGCGCGACACCTGGCAGGACAAGGTTGAGGGACTCAAGGCAGGGGCGGATGATTACCTCGCCAAGCCGTTTCACCCGGAGGAACTGCTGGCTCGTCTGCAGGCCCTCATCCGCCGCAGCCACGGCATTGCGGACAGCGTACTGCGCGCTGACGGCATGACACTCGATGAAGGGCAACAGCTCCTCGAACTCGGAAACGGCAAGCATCACAAGCTGACGGGAACCGAGTTCCGACTGTTGCGCTATTTCATGCTCAACCCGGACAAGCCGCTGTCGAAAACACGTCTGACGGAACATCTCTACGACCAGGAATTCGACCGCGACAGTAATCTCATCGAGGTCTATGTCCGGCGCCTGCGTGAGAAGATCGGACGGGACCGCATCGAAACGCGCCGCGGCCAGGGCTATGTCTTCAAATCCTGAAAAACGGCAGTCCCTGGAACGTTCACTGCAGATTGGCCTCGGCGGACTCGTTCTGCTGGCGATGCTCGCGCTTGCCATGACGGGAATCGTCGCTGTCCGGGATCTCGCCAGAGAGTATGTCGCGACACGGCTGGAGCATGATGCCGAGGCACTGGTCGCCATGCTGGAGCCGCAGGAGAAGCGCTTTCTGCATGCAGTCCCGCCGATCTATAACCAGCCCTACTCGGGCCACTATTTCATCATCCGATTCAGCGATGGCAGCCTGCTGCGTTCGCGCTCGCTCTGGGACACCTCCTTCAGCCCGGGGCTGATCGATCCAAGGAAAAACAGCGTCAGAATGACTGATGGCCCGCAAGAGCAGCAACTACTGGTGCGGACAGCGACCTATCGCAAGCAGCAAGAGGCTTTTACACTCGCAATTGCGGAGGATATCGGGCCATTCCGTTCCATGATGCAGTGGTTGCTCTGGCTTGCCATCGGTGTTGTCACATTCACGCTGCTTCTCTTTCTTCTGATCCAGAAGAACCTGTTGCGTAGAGCCTTCCGGAGGCTCGACCTCGTTCGCGAGGACGTCCGGAGTATTGCCCGTGGTGAGAAGGAGTCTTTGCGCACCGACGTGCCAACGGAAATCACTCCGCTGGTAGCGGACTTCAACCAGCTGCTCACGGGATGGAGGAGCTCTCTCGCGCGCTCTCGCCACGCTGCCGGCAACCTCGCCCACGCACTCAAAACACCGCTGAGCCTGATCCTGCAGCAGGGCAGAAAACATGGCGATACGTACCTGGTGAAACAGGCCGAACAGATGCATGGACTCATCGATCGGGAACTCAACCGTGCACGGATTGCCGGATCAGCACTTGCTGGCAGACGCTTCAGGCCTGCCGCCGACATTGCAGACCTCGCGGACGTCATCCGGCAACTGCATCGGGACAGGCAACTCGACCTGGAACTCGTCATTGATGCGGAGGATCAATTACCCCTGGACCAGCAAGACATGCTTGAGCTCACGGGAAACCTGCTCGAGAACGCCGCAAAGTGGGCGAGGCGGAGAGTACGGCTCTCACTCGGCACAGACGATGTCATGCACCTTGTGATAGAGGATGACGGCCCGGGGATCAGCAAAGACTCGCGGTCGTCGATACTCGCCCGCGGCACGCGGCTGGACGAATCTGAAGAGGGACACGGTATCGGGTTGTCGATCGTCCGGGAGATCATCGAACTCTACGGCGGCAGTATCGACCTCGGAGAATCCGAGGAACTGGGTGGCTTGCGCGTCACCGTCGAGTTGCCGTTTCCGTCATGATCTGTCCTTTTACGACTGGCTGCACCTGCAAGTGACGCCGCCCGGTCCCGCCGCGCTGCGCGAGTCGGCGTTTCCTGGCTGCGGTTGCGAATCCGCCACGGCAATGAGTTCTCAGAGGTTCGGATCGACCAGCGTCCGGCCCTTGATCTTGCCGGCAATAATATCCCCCGCCGCCCGCGGCACTTCTCCGAGACCGATGACCGTGCCGATCTCGTCGAAAGCCGAGTCAGGCAGTTCCTTTGCCAGACGCCGCCAGGCTTCTGTGCGCCGCTCGATCGGGCAATAGACCGAGTCGACGCCACGCAGGCTGACATTGCGAAGAATGAAGGGCATGACCGTAGTCTCCAGTTTGAAACTCGCAGCGAGACCGCAGGCCGCCACGGCACCACCGTAATTCATCTCGGCAAGCACGCGGGCAAGGATCGCCCCGCCGGTCACGTCGACAGCACCGGCCCAGCGCTGGGTTTCCAGCGGGCGGCAGGGCTCATTCATCTCATCACGGCTGACAAAGTCACTTGCCCCCAGGCCTGAGAGAAAGTCACGTGTTTCGGGCCGGCCGGATTGGGCTGTGACCTCGTAGCCAAGCCGTGACAGGAGCAACACCGCGACACTGCCGACTCCGCCGGCCGCCCCCGTGACGAGCACCTTGCCGGAACCCGGACTTACTCCGGCCTCCTCGAGCGTCATGACGCAGAGCATCGCCGTGAGTCCGGCTGTACCGATGGTCATTGCCTTGCGCGCGTCAAGACCCTCTGGCACCGGGACGAGCCAATCGGGTCTGACGCGGGCCTTTTGTGCAAACCCACCCCAGTAACGTTCCCCAACGCCCCAGCCTGTCAGGATCACGGGATCACCCGGTGAGAACCGGTCGCTTGCCGAGCTGGCGACGGTACCGGCAAAATCGATCCCGGGCACCATCGGGAAGTCGCGGATGATCTTGCCCGTCCCCGTCACGGCGAGTCCGTCCTTGTAGTTGAGGGAGGACATCTCGACATCCACAAGCACTTCCTCATCCGGCAAATCCGACTCCTCCAGTTGACGCACAGTTGCGACTGTCTTGCCGTCCTCCTGCTCCAGCATCAGGGCATTGAACATCGTTGATCTCCTCGTGTGATGGAAAGATTGATGCTGACATCCTACCCGCAGAAGCAGCCGGAATGTAGCAGTTCATGAAACAGTTGCTCGATGCGGGGAACTCGGAGTGAAAGGGTGCAGAACCGCATCGGATATCCTCAGCTGGTTTTTTATTCAGCGCCCGGGTATCAACTCCTCGATGATTGATCGCTCCTCGAGCAACTCATTCTGCGATTCCGCCAGTCTTGCCCGCGCGAGCGTATCGAGCTCCAGCCCCTGAACGATCCGGTATTCGCCATTCATGCAGGTAACAGGAAACGAGAAAACTATTCCCTCCGAGATACCGTAGCTGCCATCCGAAGCCACGCTCATACTCACCCAGTCCCCTTCGGGCGTACCCAGCGCCCAGTCGCGAACGTGAGCGACGATGGCGTCGGCGGCAGAAGCAGCAGAGGAGAGACCGCGCGCCTGGATAATCTCTGCCCCCCGCCGCTGTATACGTGGAATAAAATGATCGATCGCCCAGTCACGGCTGACCAGTTCGAATGCTGGAATATTGTCGATCAGGCAGCTACTGATATCGGGGTACTGGGTCATGGAGTGATTACCCCAGATTGACATGCGCGTAATGTTGGCAACCAGGCTGTTTGTTTTGTTGGCGAGTCGACCGAGTGCACGGTTGTGATCCAGTCTGGTCATTGAGGTGAACTGGGTCTGTTCAAGGTCGGGGGCATTGGCGGCAGCAATAAGCGCATTTGTGTTTGCCGGGTTGCCAACAATGAGCACGCGCACATCGGCAGAGGCATGGTCATTGATCATGCGTCCCTGGGCCGCGAAGATCCGGGCGTTATCTGCGATCAGATCCTTACGCTCCATGCCTTTTCCGCGCGGCTTAGCACCAACCAGGATCGCGTAATCGGTATCGCGGAAACCGATCCTCGGATCGTCCGTCATCACGATATCGTGGAGCAATGGCATTGCACAGTCCTCGAGTTCCATGCCAACACCCTGCAAGGATGAGAGCGCCTGTGGAATCTCGAGCAACCGCAGGATCACGGGCTGATCGGGACCGAACATGGCGCCGGAGGCGATACGAAACGCGAGCGCGTAGCCGATGTTGCCAGCTGCGCCCGTGATGGTGACCTTGACGGGGGTATTCATCAGCCTCCTCTCCTCCTCATCTCTTTCGCTTTTAGAGAGAAGTATAGAACCCGGCCCCGGAGGTGTCCCGCGATGTCACCAATAGTTACTATGGACATTCTTAATGTCAGCACCGGCACACCATTCCAGTGCTCCTTGCCACCGCTGAACATAGCCGGGTTTATGGTCATTTTCACTGTCAGGAAATGAATGAGTTTCTCCAGAGATGCAACGCCACAGGCTTTATGATAGGGAGGAACAAAAACATCCCGTTTCTCCGGGGGTGCTACCAAGCGAGGCAGTTCCGACACATGCAGGCATTCATACTGGCAAACGAGGCAGTCATCCGGCTGGGTTTCTTTCTTGGCATCTTTGCCTTGATGGCGACATGGGAAATTCTCGCTCCGCGACGAATCCTGACCATTTCGAAATCAATCCGCTGGCTCAATAACATCGGGCTCGTGGCGTTCAATACGTTTCTGCTGCGCCTCCTCTTTCCGGCGGCAGCCGTCGGATTCGCGGCGGTCGCCAGCGAACAGGGGTGGGGATTATTCAACCTCATCGAGCTACCCTACTGGCTCGTCGTAGTGCTCTGCGTGATTGCCATGGATTTCGTCATCTGGCTGCAACACGTCATGGTGCATGCCGTTCCTCTCCTCTGGCGGCTACACCGTGTGCATCATGCCGACCTGGACTATGACCTCACTACCGGTGCGCGATTCCACCCGCTCGAAATCCTGCTCTCCATGCTCATCAAGTTTGCGACCATCATGGTGCTGGGTCCCCCGGTGATCGCGGTGATCATCTTCGAGATCGTGCTCAACGGGATGGCAATGTTCAATCACGCCAATGTAAAACTGCCTGCCGGACTCGATCGACTGCTGCGATGGTTTTTCGTGACGCCCGACATGCACCGGGTGCATCACTCCGTGGAGGATGACGAAGCCAATTCGAACTTCGGCTTCAACCTCTCGCTCTGGGATCGCCTCTTCGGGACCTATCGCGACCAGCCACGAGCAGGTCACGAGGGCATGACAATCGGTATTCGCAAGCTGCGTGAACCGAAACAGGTCGCCTGGTTGCCGGGACTCCTGATGCTGCCGTTCATCGGGAAACTCTCCGGTTACACCATCAACCGCAGGCAATGGGATGAGGAGTGATGCCACCCGGATAATCACGCTCTTGCTGTTTGCAACAGCACTGTTGCTGCTCTTTCAATACCGTGAACGTCTCGATATCGAAATGCTCAACCAGTGGCTTGTCGGTAAGGGATGGAAAGCACCCGTTTTTTTCATTCTCGCCTATGCCACCGCAACCGTGTTTTTTCTACCGGGCACGGTCATGACCCTGGCGGGTGGCGCGCTCTTCGGGCCCTTCTGGGGGACGCTCTATAACCTGGCGGGCGCAACTCTCGGGGCGGGCCTCGCATTTCTCGTCGCACGTTATCTCGCCGGCGATACCATCCGCATGAGACTGCGTGGACGCACCGGCAGACTTCTCCAGGGTGTGGAGGAGGAGGGCTGGCGATTCGTCGCCTTCGCACGACTGGTACCCCTCTTTCCTTTCAACCTGCTGAACTACGCGCTCGGGTTGACGCATATCAGTTTCACACACTATCTCGTCGCTACCCTGCTTTTCATGCTGCCCGGCACATTTGCCTACACCTGGCTCGGTTTTGCGGGCCGTGAAGCAGCCGCAGGTAGCGAGAACCTGATCCGCACGATACTGATCACCATTGCCGTGCTGGCTGCTGCGGCTTTTTTGCCGCGGCTTGTAAAACGGTGGAGAAAAGAGTGAATATCCCTCTCCCGGGAAAGCTATGATCAGGGATTGACTGAGACGGAGGATTCCAACGCATGCTCGACAGCTTGCCTAAACTGCTGCCAGGTGAGTTTCCCGCCATAAGGCGTGCGGAAACTGTCACGCTGCAGGTCAATCTCGGCTATCTTTGCAATCAGCAGTGCCTCCACTGCCACGTGGCCGCAGGCCCCAGCAGAGCAGAAATCATGGATGGCGATACCGCAGGTCTCGTCATCGACGCCATGAATTCAGGCCGCTTCACCACGCTCGATCTCACCGGCGGGGCACCCGAGATGAATCCGGGATTCCGTGACCTTGTCAGAAGCGCCGCCGAGAGGGATATCCATGTTATAGATCGGTGCAATCTCTCGATCCTGAACGAGCCCGGCCATGAAGATCTCGCTGCTTTCCTGGCAAGCCATGGTGTCGAGATCGTCGCGTCCCTGCCCTGCTACCTGGAGGAGAACGTCGACCGCCAGCGTGGCAACGGGGTCTTCGCCAGCAGCATCGAGGGCCTGACCAAGCTCAACACACTGGGATACGGCATTCCGGGTAGCGGGCTTTCCCTCAATCTCGTCTACAATCCGCAGGATGCGAGCCTGCCGCCGCCACAGGCATCCCTCGAGGCCGACTACAGGCGGATGCTCGATGAGAAGTACAGTATCCGTTTCAGCAACCTCCTGACACTCGCCAATCTTCCTGTTGGCCGCTTCGGCAGCAGTCTGCAATCGCTTGGCAAATTCGATGACTATCTCGCTCTGCTCAAGGATGCCCACAGGAATGAGAATCTCGATGCAGTCATGTGTCGAACTCTTGTCAGCGTTGACTGGCAAGGTTATCTATACGACTGCGACTTCAACCAGATGCTTGGTCTGCCCATGTGGGACAGAGCGATCGATCGCCCGCATCTGCGCGATCTGAATCGACTCCGGATGGAGGAGAGGCCGATCGCCGTGGCCGACCACTGCTTCGGGTGTACAGCGGGCCAGGGATCGAGCTGTGGTGGCGCGCTGGGAATCGATGATGAACACTGAAGACGGCTTTCGCATCTCGGTCATCATTCCGGTACTCAACGAGGCGAATGCGATCCAGGCGATCCTGACCGACCTGGAGCCCCTTCGCGAGGCCGGTCATGAAATCATCGTTGTCGA
>JASFPB010000040.1:0-11145 GCA_050116235.1 Chromatiales bacterium
CCTTTTCAGCCGCATGTCGCTTTTCATCCTGGTGACCTTCTATGCATGGGCGGCAGTCGCATTTCTCGAACGACTTCGGCTGAAGCGAACGGGAAAAATATCTCTCGATAAGGAGTCCGCCACATGTTGATGAATTTTCTGCTGGGAATACCAACCATCTTTGTGAGCCTCATATTACAGCTCCTGCTGCTCCTCTTTGCCCTGCGCTATTATCGTAAACATCACGAGCACCTCCAGACAGAGGCCTGGTGGGCTGCCTTTGGTGTTATCGGGACAGTGATGCTCATACTGCTTCTTGGAAACCTGATGCAGGTAGGAATATGGGCCTGGCTGTTTACACTGATCGGTGAGTTCGAAACCTATGAGGTTGCCTTCTACCATTCACTGGTCAATTTCGCTTCCCTGGGATACGGCGATATCGTCATGTCGGAAGAGTACCGCTTGCTCGGCGCGCTCGAGGCATTGAATGGCGTGCTGATGGTCGGCATCTCTGCAGCGACCCTGATGGGATTCTTCTCGGATGCCTTCAAGCGGGTTTTTGCCACAAGGGACAGCAAATAGTTCAGGCGTCGAAATAGTTCAGGTGTCAGAGATTATTTTTCGCCAGAAAAATGATCTCTGACACCGGCAGGACCGATGATCAATCGGCGAGTGCGACGGTTGCACGCCCCTCGGGATAGATGGTGTAAAGAAGCACCTTCTCGACATCAGCTTTCCCCTCATACTTCGGCAACGCGAGACGCACCTGGTATTGAACGCCATTCACGCTCCAGAAGATTTCGGCCTCTTCCGACTGAAGCCTGGTCGGGCGAATACCGATCTCGGCAGTCGTCGAGGGCAGAATCGCCGAGAACTCGGCAAAAGTGCCTTTGGGGTAATGAACCACCTTCACGTTGTGCGCTACCTGGTTCATCGCGTTCTCGATCACTCCCGTGGTGATGATGGCCCTTTGAGGTTGAGACCCGCATCCTGCAAGGACCAGCAGTAGCAGAAGCATGAGTAGTCTGTTCGATAGGGAAAAGAGTCGTCTCATCACAAGCATTCTCTCTGTCAGGATGTCATCTCGGTAATCCAGTCCTGGAATCCAGTTCCAGTCTTTGACGCTTTGTCGGCTACTGGTTCAACTCATCCCATTTCCAGTATTTGGTACCCGTCAGTGTCGCACTGAGGGCAATGCCCTTTTCGTTGAGTTTGTAGACACTGGTGCCATCGGGGAGCCGCAAACCGAGATTCTCGTCATCCTTGCCGGCAACGGCATCCGCACCGGCACCCGCGTCCCATCCCTTGTTGACGAAATCACGGTAGCTGCCAGCAGTCGGGAACAGGAAGATGACCTGGTAAAGCTGGGCTCCGGCACCGTAATTGACTCCGCCCTCTGCCATCTTCATGTAAACCCTTTCGCCAGACTCCCTGTTGACCGCAACGCCTGAGCCGAAGGCCGTGGTGATCAGGAATGACATCTTGCGGCTGTCGAAGACGGCATAGGCAGGTGCCGTATCGAACCTTTCGCGCGCTTCCGAAGATTCGGCAAAGAGCCGCTTTAGCGTTGCCGCTTCCATCCGGTCGATCTCTGCCCTCATAGTCTCGGGCGACTCTTTCTCGCCGCTTATCGCATTGCTGGCACTGGTCGCCGTCTCATCGGCGATATCGACAGCCGCTGAACCCATCTCCTTCCCCTTGTCGACTGCGGCCGACCCGAGATCCTTTGCCTTGTCAATAAGTGAGGATGCATTGAGTGTTCCACCAGCCATTAAGAACATGGTCATGAAAACGATGGGCTTCATGAAAACTTTCACCTTTGAATCCTCTGTTATTCAAGTTAATCAAGACAATCGGACACCATTTCCTCCAGATCCGCAACTGGCAATTTCGAATTCACGAAAAGGCAACCCGGATGTGCTAGATTTAATTGGATATACTGAGGATGGCTGTGATCCCGGTTCATACAGCCTGGCTTACTGTGAGGAACTACAGAAGCCTTGCCATGAATGCTGTTGTCCGGCATCGGGATCATCTCTCTCGGACTCTGACACAATAATTCCAAACACCACGAGGTTTATCATGTCCACACGAAAAATCCTTGCGCCCATCGCGGCAAGCTCGTTACTGACCGCAGCGACATTACTGGCACCTGTGACTGGGATGGCGCAATTTGTGGCTTCGGAGGAATCTCTCTCCGGTCTCTATCCGGGCAAGGCCTACTCGCCCTATGCCCAGCGCAGCTTCCCGAGCCACGTGTTCTGGGGAGACACCCACCTGCACACCGGCCTGTCGATGGATGCAGGCCTGTTCGGCGCCCGCCTCGGGCTGGACGACGCCTATCGCTTCGCCCGCGGCGAAGAGGTCATGGCCTCCAGCGGACAGCCAGCGAAGCTTTCGCGGCCGTTGGACTGGCTGGTCATCGCCGACCACTCCGACGGTATGGGATTCTTCAACGACCTCGCGGCCGGCAAGCCTGATGTCATCGCCTTCGACCAGGCCAAGGGCTGGTACGAAGGGCTGCAGAAAGGGGGCGAAGCTTCAGCTGCCGCGGCCCTCGACCTGATCGGCACGTTCTCCCAGGGGGAGATCGACCCGGAGATGATGGCCGAGTACTCCCCCGGCGGCAAGACCTACAAGTCGATCTGGGAAGATGTCGTCGATGCCGCCGAACGCTTCAACGAACCAGGCCGTTTCACGACCCTGATCGGCTTTGAGTGGACCTCGCTGGTCAAGGGAAACAACCTTCACCGTAACGTCATCTTCAGGGACGGGGCCAGCAAGGCCGGGCAGGTCGTGCCCTACACGACCCAGGCACCGATCGGCTCCACCGACCCGCTCGACCTCTACAAGTGGCTCGAAAACTATGAGGCAAAGACCGGCGGCGACGCGCTCGCCATCGCTCACAACGGCAACTTGTCCAACGGCATCATGTTCCCGGTCGACGCCCAGTACACCGGCCGACCGCTTGATGCCGGCTATGTCGAAGCCCGCGCGAAGTGGGAGCCGCTTTACGAGGCAACGCAGATCAAGGGTGATGGTGAAGCCCACCCGTTGCTGTCGCCCGACGACGCCTTTGCCGACTACGAGACCTGGGACGTGGGCAACCTGGACCTGTCAGAGGCCAAAACCGATGACATGCTCGCAGGCGAGTACGCCCGCGAAGCCCTGAAAAACGGCTTGCTGCTTGAGAACAATCTGGACACCAACCCCTACAAGTTCGGCATGGTCGGTTCTACTGACAGCCACACTGCCCTCTCGACTGCCGAAGAGGAGAACTTCTTCGGCAAGGCCACCAATGCCGAGCCGAAGCCCGACCGCATGAGCCACGCCTTCGCCAAGAGCGAAAAAGGCGAGTTCCGCGGGGACATGCTGGTGGCCTCCGGCTACGCGGCGGTCTGGGCCGAGGAGAACACCCGTTCCGCGATCTTCGACGCGATGGCGCGCAAGGAGGTCTACGCCTCCACGGGGCCACGCATGATGGTCCGCTTCTTCGGCGGCTGGGACTACACGTCGGATGACCTCAACAGCCGCCAGCCGGCCTTCCGCGGCTACGAGAAGGGCGTGCCAATGGGTGGTGACCTCAGACCGGGGAAAGAGAAATCGGCCCCGACCTTCATGGTCTATGCGCTGCGCGACCCGATCGGCGCTAACCTCGATCGTATCCAGATCGTCAAGGGCTGGCTGGACAAGGATGGCAAGACGCACGAGAAGGTCTACGATGTCGCCTGGTCCGCGGGCCGTGAACCGGATGCGAATGGCGCTTTGCCGCCGGTGGGTAACACCGTCGACATCGAGAATGCCAACTGGACCAACACGATCGGTGCCTCGGAACTCGGCACCGTGTGGACCGACCCGGATTTCGACCCAAACCAGTCCGCCTTCTACTACGCCCGCGTGCTCGAAATCCCGACGCCCCGCTGGGTCGTCTACGATGCCTTCCGCTACGGTGTGAAAATCCCTGATGATGCAGAGACCGTGGGCCAGGAGCGCGCCTATACCTCGCCAATCTGGTATACGCCGCAGTCCTGATTCGCCGGTCACAACCCGCCTGATCCAGCAAAGCGCTTCAGGATCAGGCGGGTTGTTTGTATCATGGTTCCTTTAATGAAGCCTCTGGCAACTCCAGTCCGAAATACGGCTAACGCTCCTCCCCAATGTTGCATATAGAAAAACTCTGGCGCGAGCCATTGCTCCATTTCCTTCTCATCGGCGCCATGCTTTTCATCCTGTTCGACCTGACCCGGGAAGAAAGCAGTGATCCGGCGAACCGCATTTCTGTGAGCCAGAGCCAGGTTGAGCAGCTCGCTGCCCAGTTCACGCGCACCTGGCTGCGACCGCCAACAGAACAGGAGCTTTCCGGGCTGATCGAGAGCTACGTCCGTGACGAAATCTACTACCGCGAGGCCCTGGCCATGGGCCTCGACCGGAACGACCCGCAGGTACGCCAGCGCATGCGTCTCAAGCTGGAATTTCTGCTCGAGGACCTGACCGCGCAGCAGCCGCCGACAGACGAGGTACTGGAAACATACCTTCAGCAGAATCCGGATCGCTTCCGCATCGAGCCCCGGCTTTCATTCAGACAGCTATATCTGAGCTTTGACAGGGGAGCGGCTCTCGAGGCCGATGCAGAAAGGATACTCGGCCAGCTGGAGACAGGCGAAGCAACAGAAACCCTCGGCGATCCGACCATGCTCCCTGAGGAGCAAACGGCTGTTCCGGAGCGCATCATCGCGCGGAGCTTCGGGGAACGCTTTGCAAAGGCGGTAATGGAGCTCGGATCCGGCAGCTGGCAAGGCCCTCTCTATTCCGGCCTCGGAGCACACCTGGTCCTCGTGACAGATCGCAAGGAGGGATACCTGCCGGAACTCGCAGAGGTTCGCGACGAGGTCGAGCAGGAATACCTGGCTGAGCGGCGCAAGGAACTCAAGGACCTCGCTTACCGGAAACTGCGTGAGGGCTACGAAGTCGTTATCGAGCCGGACCAACCAGAGGAAGATGAGGCCAAAGCCGGTCCGGCAAAATCCGGACAGCCACTGGCGGGGCAATGATGCAGCAGCGCCCCCTGGTCGCGTACCTGTGGCTCCTGCTGATAACGCTGTTCAGCAACCCGGCCACTGCCCATGAATCCCAGCCGGGTCTACTGGAACTGAAGCAGCTGGGTCCGGAGCGCTACGAGGTGACATGGCGTGCACCCATCTACTACGGCAAGCCGCATCCGGCGGAACTGCTGTTACCCGAGGCGTGGCAGACCGTCGGCGAGCCAACCATGCGCCAGCTGCCCGACTCGGAACTCTACAATCGCATCGTCGACATACCCGGCGGCTCGATCGATGGCGACATCATCCGTTTCCCGGGGCTCGAGGCGACGATCACCGATGTGTTCGTGCGCATCTCCCGTCTCGATGGCAGCGAGTCCAGTCTCGTTGTGCGTCCGACACAGCCCCGTGCAGAGCTGCGCGGCGAACGCCCCTGGTATGTCACCTCGGGCGAGTACCTGGTTCTCGGCATCAATCACATTCTCATGGGGATCGACCACCTGCTGTTCGTCCTGGGACTGCTGATCATCGTCCAGGGCCGGCACATGCTGGTCAAGACGATCACCGCCTTTACGGTTGCCCACAGCATGACGCTCGCTGCCGCGACTCTGGGCTATGCGGATGTTCCCGGGCCACCGCTGAACGCAGCAATTGCGCTCTCCATTCTCTTTCTCGGACCGGAGATCGTGCGCGTCTGGCGGGGCCAAACCAGCTTCACCATCCGCCATCCCTGGGTGGTTGCATTCGGCTTTGGCCTGCTGCATGGTTTCGGTTTCGCCAGCGGGCTTTCCACCGTCGGCATGCCGAAGGCCGAAATTCCGCTCGCACTGCTCATGTTCAATATCGGCGTTGAGATCGGCCAGCTCGCCTTTGTTTTCCTGATCCTGCTCGTTCACAGGGCATTGAAGGTACTAGAGTTTCGCTGGCCACACTGGGTGGATTTCGCACCCGGCTACGCAATCGGCTCGCTCGGCGCCTACTGGACCATCCAGCGCACGATGATGATGTTATGAACCGGGCATGCAAAACATTTCTGGAAATACTATTGCAGACCCGTGTCTGGCTGACTGGACTGGTGCTCCTTGCGTACCTGCTAGTACGGACCGCCGACGCCTGCCAGGTCTGTATTCCGATGCCGGTCAAGACCCTTGCGGACCGGTTGCTCGAGGCCGATACACTCGTGCTGGCACGCGAGGATCCGGAGCGACCGTTCCACTTCGTCACGGTAGAAGTGTTGAAGGGCGATCCCGGCAATACGCCAATTGACGCCTTCCTGCCCAGCATGGACCGGCGGATACTCGCACGCTATCCACAACGCCACATGTTGCTGGCCCGCGCCAAGCCCGGCAGCAGTTGGTCGGCGCTGGGTATCACGGATGCCGGGTACGAAGCTTTCGTGCGCCGTATCATCGGGTATGCGGGCACCTGGAAACCCATGGAGAGCAACAACCCGCAGCGTCTCGCTGAATTCGCGCCACTACTGGGCAATGCCGATTCCCGTCTGCATGAAACGGCCTACCTGGAAATCGCGCGCGCCCCCTATACCGAGATCCGCCGTATCGCCAGTGAGGTGCCGATTGAAACTGTACGGGGCATGCTCGATGATCCGCGCTACCTGGAATGGCGCAGCCTGGCGATCCTGATGCTTGCAGAGTCGGAACTTCCTGCCGATCGCACACGGATCAGGAGAACCATGAATGACAAACAGCGGATCGGCACCACATTCAACCTGGGAGCCTGGGCGACGGCTTACCTTGCCATCCAGGGCGAGAGCGGCCTGGAAGACATCCGGCAGTGGTACCTGGCGAGGCCTGATCGCTCCCGCGAGGAATTGCGGGAGATCGTCAAGGCCCTGTCGGTTCATGCAGCAGCCGATGCCGCACTGCGCGAGCCGGTGGCAGAAGCCTATGGCAGACTGCTCGAGGTGCATCCATCGCTGGCGTCCGATGTCACCCATGACCTGATCGCCTGGCGGCGCTGGGATTTTGCAGAGCGGATCAGAGAGATCCGCAAGACAATTCGCAAGCAGGACCCGCTCGCCGCCTATGCGCTCGGCATGTATCTGCGTATGGCCGCGGGAGGCACACCACCTGGCGCAGCCTTGCCGAGGATCGATGATCCTGCGGGAACCTCAAACGGTGTCGAGCGCTAATCAGCATCGCACTGGCTAAAAGTGGAGATAGAGGAGCATGTCAGAACTACACAACCGCCAACGGTCTCCCCGGGTGACACCGTTCTTCCGGAGCCTGTTGGAATGAAAAGAGCAGCCCTGCCCCTGGTCGCCGGTCTGATCGCCCTGCCCTCTGCCGTGCAGGCCCACCTCGTCAACTCCGGGCTCGGTCCCTTTTACGATGGCTCACTCCACCTGCTGCTCTCGCCCGGTGACCTGCTGGGACTCATCGCAATCGCATTGCTTGCGGGCCTGCACGGACCGGCAACCGGCAGACTGGTCACCATGACACTGCCGGTCTGCTGGTTGATTGCCGGGCTTTTCGGCATGCAATTGCCTGTCCTGCTGGATCTTCCCTGGCTGACGATGCTGGCATTCGCGATCGTTGGCTTGCTGGTTGCAGCCGATATCAAGTTGCCCCCTTCTGCCGTTGCACTACTGGCAGCGCTCTATGGTCTGCTCCAGGGCCTGCAAAACGGGTCGGCCCTGGCTTCTATCGGCGCCGACCTCACAGCACTCTTTGGAATCGTCATGACATCACTGGTCCTTGCCTTGCTGATTGCCGCGGGCGTGGTCCTGCTGCATGCGCCCTGGGCCCGGATACTCATCCGTGTTGCGGGAAGCTGGCTCGTGGCGGTTGGTGTGATGATGCTGGCCTTTCTACAGCTCGGCGCAGCCTAGACAGCAGGTGTCGGAGATTATTTTTTTCGAAGAAAAAATGCCCTCCGAGACCGACTCTCACTGCCCGAGAAAATCCAGCACCCTTGTCTCGACATAGTCATAGAAGGGATTCCAGCGCAGGCGCAGCATGTCTGCAGCCGTCACCTGCAGAACGCCACGCTCACCACGCATGGCAAGATCACCGAGGTGAATCCCCGGGCTTTGCACCGACTCATCCGCCCCGTAGAGCGGATCGTCATAAGAGAAAGGCAGTGCAACATGTGCAAGGGAATAGATATTGTCCGGCCATCTCATACCCGGTACCGATCCAGCCGGAATCTCCTTCTCCGCATCACTGCTGACCACAGTGACCAGGCGGCTGCCGGGTGACTCGTTGGTCACGATGCTGAGGATGAAATTCCTGTCGGCATCCTGCTTGATTTCACGAATAATCTCGTCAGGATTTCTTTTCATCAGGGGTTCGATTCCCTCCTCGCGATTCACATCGAACAACACCAGCTCATGGCCGTTGTCCGGAAGACGCTCGAAGAGGCCGCTGACCAGCGCAGGCGTGGAGACTGTGGCATCGACAACCGATGAGAAGGCCAGAATTGGCGGAAAATTCACCAGTTTGCCTTCGCTCTCCAGTAGAGTGATCCGTTCCTGGATCTGGTTCGTCAAGCGGTAAACGACATCACCGGCATTGACCGCGAAGGAGCCATACTTGAAAGGATCATACTCGGGCAGGAGATCATTCCAGGACAGCTTGTCCAATCCGAGGAGGTGCCCGAGCCTCGCCTGCCAGACGGCAAAGGCAGCGACAGGGCTGACACCGATCGCAGGCGACAACAGCACGATGCGCTCGACCTTCGGCAGCGATTCATCCTCCTGTGCAAGAAGCGCGTATTGAACAGCCAGTGCAGCGCCGGTCGAGTAACCCACGATGTAGAGCGGTTGTCCGGGATGCTTTTCGGCAAGGTGCCGGATTGCCAGTCGCGTTGCCGCCGCCATGTCCTCCCATTTCACCTCGAGCAGACCCGACGGGGCTGTACCGTTTCCGGGCAGGCGCAATCCCACTACATGAAAGCCTGCCGCGTTGATTTCCTCTCCCAGCTTTCGCAGGCTGTAAGGCGAATCCGACATGCCGTGCAATAGCAGGACAGATCCACCCGGAGAAGCGCTTGTCAGCTCGAAGCTGCGATTCCAGTTTTGGTCCCAGCGCAGCGGGTCCGAGAGGCTGTCGCGATGGTAGCGATTGGTTACCGTGCGTTGAGCAGGCAGAATGTTATCGTAAACCAGCTCGTCGAGCTGATCGAAGAGACGCTGTTCGAGTGCGAGATACTCCCCGAAGCTCTCCACGCCGGATTCCTGTGTGAACTCCTCGTCGAGATCAGCCGTGTGCCAGATATCGAGGTCTGCACGGCTGTTGAGGTGCAGGACGAAGACGATGAGCAATACCACGATCGCACCAAACGTGCTGTAGATGGCCGCCATCAAAATGCGTTTGGCCAAACCGCGCAATCGAAATTTCATGCTCCTTCTCCCATCCGAAGATTATCCCGTCATAAGAGAAAGCTGTCAGGAAAATTTTCTGTAACACTTGAATCAGGGCTCATAACTCAATGCAGACAGAAAGTCTCTCCGGTGCCAGACTGGCGATGAATGTACTTTTCTGACGAAGAAGGAGCGCGCAGAGATGAGCGAACAGAAGCAGCATCCACTCTCCCGTGAAGATCTGATGTTCTTCCTCGACTTCATGGACAGGAGGCTGAGAACGCTCGATGAAAAGGAGCTGGAGACGCGCAAGCGTCTTCTGCGCCTCGACCTGCAGTATCAGCAGGAAGGCTGGTTTTATTTCGATTTTGAAGAGCAAGAGGACAACTGCTGGCGTGCAAGCATGGTTCGACTGAGGTCAATCACCAACAGGCGGATGAAAAGAGCCAGCCCGTTCATGCAACAGACAAGAGCCTATGCCCGACTGGGGCAACTGAGAGAGGAGATCCAGATGCGAATTGACAGGCACCTGCGCATGATGGATCGCATAATGGAAAAAGAAGGCCTCTGACCCTGTGCAAAAGCTATCTGAGATCTCCGATAATGATCTCCGACACCGGATCAGAGTGTCACCCTGCTCTCCATTGCTGAAAACCGGCGTTGATCAGGGCGAGCCCCAGCACCAGGCCGAGCAGTATCGCCGAGCCAAGGCTTCCCATGACGATGAGCAGTGCGCCGAGTGCGATACTGGCCCATAACCCGATCTTGTGAATTGTTGATCCATTTTCAGCACCGGCATCATTAAGTGCCGTCAGGCCCATGATGCCACTCAGGATGAGACCACCGCCGAGCAACACTGCGACCAGCCACAAGGCCAGTTCCGGCCAGACCAGGATCACGATACCTGCAAGGATCTGTACCCATGGTCCGAAGACGCTCACAGGCAACCCCTCCTTGCGCAGATCGATGGCATAGAGCAGAGCGATGATCCCGCTTGCCAGCATGATGGCACCCAGCGCCATGACTGCCACGGTTCCGAAAAAATAGGGAACGACAATCGCGGCAACTCCAAGCACAATGGACACGATGGCAAACAGTTTCGTCTGACTCATAAAGCCTCGTTATAAATATTGAGAATCACTGGATGCGCAGGCTAGCAGGGTATGTCCCTGCACGCACGTCGACAGGAGCAATCAGACTACTTCTGTTAGTCAGCCCCCCAAGGATACCTTCTCCGGTATCCCGCTTGTGAGTCTGTGTGACCCTGCCAGCGGAGAGGAACAAACAGGCTGCAAATTGATCCAGATCAATTATTCCCGAGACATAATCTCTTTCCCCCATTAAAAGTAACGTTTTTTTTGCCCGCAGGTCGTCATTCGACTAGTCTCGATCAGTAACAAAGCATTCACAAGAAAATGCACTCCCCGGCAGTTTGGTAGCTGAAATAACGACAAGACTGATCAGCGCAGTGCACATCACCTCATCGATGCGCAGTAGAGCAGCTGGAGAGCCTTGGCTCTGAAAACAAAATAATCAGACACCTCTGGAGGACACCATGACCGGGTGGAACGCATCTATCCGCACATCTGCCGTGCGGAACACAGCTTTTTTACATCTTCTTTTTAGCTGCCTGCTGCTGTTGTCCGGGACCGCCCTGGCAGCGAAGCCAACCGACCCCGGTGGCGGTGGAGGTGGTGGTGGTGGCGGCAAGGACAAGGGTCCGAGCTGTACCATTACTTTTCCAGCGGCCGATCCGTTCCAGGTCAACAGTGGTGAACTCGTCACCTTCGAGGCTACCGCCGA
>JASFPB010000041.1:0-11073 GCA_050116235.1 Chromatiales bacterium
GAGCCTGAAAAAGTCGCCTCGATCGTGCTGCTCGGCAATCTCTCGGCGCTTCTCACGGTGCCGGCCGTACTCTATTTCATCCTCTGAATCCGGGACAATGCGCGAGTGGTCGGGAGCTGATCGTTCTTTTTCAGTCTGTTTTCGGTGATCCGGCCTGTTCGGGCAGTTCGGGGGCATTTGCGTGAGCCGGAAGCGGCTCTTGCCGTGGTTCGCCTGGATTCGTCCCTGAGGGGTTGGCGAAACTGTCATTGAGTTTCTGTACGAAGGTGTCACTTTTCTGCCTGACGCGATGCAACCGCTTGCGCGTGCGGCTGCTCCAGCCAGCAGGTCTTCTGGAGAAAATCGAATGCAGAAACCCCGTGCTCTTTCTGAATGCCGCGGCCAGATCAAGGCGGCTTCCGTAGATTTCTGCAGCGATTTTGACCGCGTGACCGAGGCTTTTGGCGGCCAGTGAACGCATGGCGAAATGGATCCCAAGTACGATGACCAGCACGACCAGGGCTGTAAGCGTGATATCCAGCAGGGTATCACCAGTCGTAAACAGCAGCCCGAATCCCGTACCTGTTGCAATGGCTCCACCGATGATTGCGCCGGCGACCAGGCTGAGCACAATGGCATCCAGTATCAGAGTGCGTTTCTTCCACTTCTCGAGCAGCCCGTTGAGAGCGGGGATCGCGCCTGTCTCGATGTCTTTTGCCGTGTTCTCCAGTGCAGCGACGATCCGGTAGGCACGTTCGACTTCGACCTGCTCCATGCGCGCATGAATTTCACCGAGGTCGGCATCACGTTTGGTTTCAAAGCGGTTTCGCAACGCCTCGTTTTCGATAGGGACGGCGGCTTCCGGACTGTAAATAGTGTAGAAACGCCCGGCTGTGAGACCACGTTCGCCCAGTGCTCTCTGCCAGGCGGCGACCACCTCCTCTGGATTGTCCTCGCGCGCCGCGGTATCGAGCTGATTCAGAATGTAGAGGAACTTGCCCGAATCCGGTCGTGTAATGGTGCTGGTGACGAGGTGATCGAGTGTGTCCCGCATCGCCCCGGGCTCTGGATGTCTCGCATCGAAAAAGACGAGTACGAGATCGGAGAGATCCATGATGTGATCTGTGATCCGCAGGGTCGACGTGCGTTGTGCATCGGCGTCGAATCCGGGAGAGTCGATCAGGATCTTGCCGCGGATACGTTCCGCATTGCAGGTCTTCATCTGGAGATAGGCATCGATGCGCTTGCCTTCGCCCTCGGCAACCTGCTCGATATCATGGCTGATGCGGTAGAAGGGGAATCGCGGGTCCGCATCGAGTGCGACCCCGGGAAGCGCGTGCCCCGAACCTTCCTTGCTAAAACAGATGACGGTAAATTTATCGTCGACCGCCTGGTTTCCGCTGCGCTGAAGATGCTGTCCGAGAAAGTGGTTGATGAAGGTCGATTTTCCTGCAGAGAAGGTTCCGAGAACCGATATCAGCGGCCACCAGGCGATCTTGGTTGCGAAGGATTCCTCACGGTCGAGCAGGCCTGTCTTGTAGCCGACACGGTCGAGCTCCTTGAACGCCTGGATCGCCTCGATGAGTACCGGATTTTCGTCCTTCAAATGCCGCTCGAGTTGTTCGAGCCGAGTCGCGATCGGTGTGGCGTGTTTTGTCATCCTGATAGTCCTGATTAGGTTCTGTTTTTATGGCATCTAAACATACTGTCTGGGAGTGGTCGCTGCAAGGCAGATTTCCCAATAATCGCTTGCAGTGTCATCTTCAAATGGGCAATACTGCAAGACGAACCGGAGTATCCGGACGGGCTGTTTCGCCCACGTGCACCAAACAATAATTAGCCTGATTGACCGACGAATAATCAACTGGAGAATCAAGAGATGTCTGCAATGTTTTCCGATGAGTGGATGAAGAGTTTCATGGAACAGTGGAACGCTGAAGGGGACCTTTCCGGGGCACTGGCCGAGATCGGTTTCAATAGCACAATTGGCTACGGTTTCCCGGATGCTGACCAGCCGACCGGAGTACTGGTTGTTGAAAACGGAAAGGCAGTTGCAGCTGGCGCATACAACGGAGAAGAGCTCAACTGGGACATCCGCGCGAGTGAGGCCCAGTGGACGAAATGGATCGGCAAGCCACCGGGAATGATGGGCCTTGGAGCGGCATTCGCGTCAGGGAAAATGAAATTCAAGGTGGGGGACTACAGCGCCATGATCAAGGATCCACGCATGGCCGGCCCGTTCATTAAAAGTTTTTCAGTCATGGCAAGAGTTTAGGCAACGGCTCGTTGCTTTTGACTGTCAAAGAAATATAATAGCGGGCGCACTGAGCGCCCGCTTGCGTGTCGTCGAGATGATTGCCGAGTGTCCCTGGCACCCGTCAACCTGTCGAGAAGAGCAGTGATTACGAAGAGACCGGAGTAGTGTTGATGCCGAGAAATTTCCTTGTGCTGTTGGCGACGATCGCACTTTTCAGCAGCCCTGTGTATGCTAAAGATGATGAGCAGCAGGTGGCTGAAGACCCTGGCAAGTGGTACAAGATTCAGGCATCGGGCGGCGGTGTAACCATTTCACTGGGCGGTGCCGTCATTCCCTACAAGGAGGTCACACTGGCCGCGCAGCTTCCGGGCCGGGTCAACATGATCGCCGGCATCGAGGGTGATGCCTTCCGCGAGGAAGACCTGCTCATCACGCTGGATGACCGTGAGTTACTCGCCCAGCGCGGTGCAGCCATGGCGCAACTCGCGACGGCCAACGCTGAAATCCAGAATGCGCAGGTGCAGTACAGCCGCGAACTCTGGTCTCCCCGCTCACGATCTGCGATGGGCGGCATGGGAATGCCGAACCTCTTCGACCAGATGTTCTCACGTCCGCTTGGCGATACATTCGGGGATACGGATTCCGATGCAGAACGCCACGCCGATCTCTATTCATCGGGAACCCGCATTCAGCAAGCACAGAATTCCGCATTGCGCGCGCAGGCAGAAATCCAGGCAATCGATTCAAAATTGCGTGATGCCAAGAGCGTCGCCCCCTTTGACGGCGTCATCACAAAGAAATTTGTCGAGGTCGGCGATACGGTTCAACCTGGACAACCCATGCTCCAGTTCGCAAATATAGAGTATCTTCAAGTAGTTGTAGATGTTCCTTCGCGTATAGCTCCAGGTTTGAAAGAGGGTGACATGCTCAATGCAGAGTTCGAGCTCATGGATAAGGATGTCCCCGTCCGGGTCGCCCAGGTGTTCCCCATGGCAGACATCCTCAGGCACACTGTCAAGGTCAAGTTCGATATTCCCCAGGGCATCTCGAGGCCCGGTGCCTACGTCAAGGTCAAGATCCCCGACAACACTGCCAGCTCTCGCGGCATTGTGAAGGTTCCGGTCTCTGCAGTGCAGTACAGGGGCAGTCTGCCGGGCGTTTATGTCAAGGGCCCCGGAGGCGAGGAGTTGCTGAGACTGGTGCGTGTTGGCGAGACAAGCGGTGACATGGTGACAATCCTCTCCGGTCTGCAGGTCGGTGACGAGATTCTCAGAGATCCGCCGATCCGTTAACCGACACGCGGGGGTATGTACCCCGAACGTACAAGAGAGAGATAACAAGAAAGGCGGGACGGCGACAGTTCCGCCGTTTTAGCATCATGAGGGTTGCGGTTGAATGAACCAGCCAGATTCCACCAATCTCGAAAACTTGGATGAATTGAAGGACGCCAACCTTGGCCTTGCCGGCCGTATGGCCAGGTACTTCATCAATTCACCGCTGACACCGCTGCTCTATATCGCCATGCTCATGATGGGCATCATGGGTTACCTCCTGATTCCGCGCCAGGAAGACCCCCAGATCTCGGTGCCGATGGTTGATCTCCGTATCGAGTACCCGGGTGCTTCTGCCAAAAAGGTTTCCGATCTCGCGATATCTCCACTCGAGAGGATCATGAGCGAGATCCCGGGGGTCAAGCACGTCTATTCCATGTCCATGCGCAACGAGGGCATCGTCACGGTCCAGTTCGAGGTTGGCGAGACGATGCGCGACTCGCTCGTCAAGGTCAACGACAAGCTGGACTCCAACCGGGACAAGATGCCACCCGGCGTCGCGTTCCCGAAAGTCGATCCGGTTGGTATCGATGATGTCCCGATCATCACCCTGACCCTCTGGTCCAAGGACCTCGATGGTGATGGCCTCTCCGATGTTGATGACAGCCAGATGCGCATGCTTGCCCAGGAAGTCATGCAAAATCTCAAGACATTGCCTGATACGAGTGAGGGTTTCATCGTCGGTGGTCGCAACGAGGTCGTCAAGGTCGAGGTGCTGCCGGAAATTCTTGCCGGTTACGAAATCAGCCTCGATTTCGTTGCCCAGGCCATCCAGAAAGCCAATTCCGAGTCTCCTGTCGGCATGGTGGAGAGCGGTGGTACGAGCCAGCTGGTCGTCAGTGGATCTTTTCTCTCGAGTCCGGAAGATATTGGCGAAGTCATTGTAGGTAACTTCAATGGTTTGCCGGTGCGCGTGCGTGATGTCGCCCATATCAGCCAGGGGCCTGAAGACGCCAGGAATATCGTCACTTATTACACAGGCGCGGCAGCGAACTTCGGGAATGGCGACGAAGATGCTGTCATTACACAGGTCGACGGCGTGCCCGCCATCACCATCGCTATCGCCAAGAAGGAGCGAACCAACGGTGTCACAGTCTCCAACTCCATCAAGCAACGCATCGAGGAGCTGCGGGGACGCCTGATACCAACCAACGTCGACTTCGCGATCACGCGGGATTATGGTGAAACGGCAGATAACAAAGTCAACGAGCTGCTCTTCAAACTGTTTATCGCGACCGGGCTTGTTACCGTACTTGTGCTGCTCGCATTTCGTGCCTTCAAGCCTGCGATTGTCGTAACGCTTGTCATTCCTGTCGTACTTCTGATGACGATTTTCGTCGGATTGATCTGGGGTATGACAATTGACCGCGTGAGTCTCTTCGCGCTGATCTTCTCGATTGGTATTCTCGTGGACGATGCCATAGTTGTGGTCGAGAATATTTACCGACGCTGGCTTGAACGCGGCAAGACCGATCTTGCAACAGCGGTTGATGCCGTGCGCGAGGTGGGTAACCCGACCATCCTTGCAACCTTCACTGTCATCGCTGCTTTGTTGCCGATGGCCTTCGTTAGCGGAATGATGGGACCCTACATGTCTCCGATCCCGAAACTGGGATCGGTGGCCATGCTCATCTCCCTGTTTGCCGCTTTCGCATTCACGCCCTGGATGTCCCGGCTGCCAATTCTGCTGCCCTCGATGCGTTACCTCGAGGCGGCTGAAAAGCGCGAGCACAAGGAGGCCGAACGGCTCGAAGGGCTGTATCGCAGGATTCTTGGCCCAATGATCGACAATCCGTCGAAGCGCAAGTTCTTCAACCTTACGCTCTGGCTGTTGCTGATGCTGGCCTGCTCGATGTTCTATTTCAAGTCCGTGCCGGTCAAGATGCTGCCGCTGGATAACAAGCCGGAGTTCACAGTCGTGCTTGACATGCCGGAAGGCACGGCCTTGCCCGATTCGGCCAACGTTGCTGCCCGCATTGCCGAAACAATCCGTTCTTTCGAGGAAGTTACGGCCATACAGACCTATGTGGGCACTGCCAAGCCATTCGACTTCAACGGCATGGTACGCCACTACTACATGCGCCAGTACCCCTGGCAGGCCGAGATACAGGTCCAGCTGCTGGACAAGAATGTTCGCAAGGAGAACGGTATGCGCACCAGCCACGAGGTGGCTGTGGCAGCCCGCGAAGTCCTCGGAGAGATGCTGTCTGACACGCAAGCCAGGTTCGCGGTAGTTGAGATGCCGCCGGGTCCGCCGGTATTGCAGTCGGTTGTGGCCGAAATCTATGGTCCGGATCCTGATACCCGCCGTCAGGTTGCCAGCGACCTGACGCAGTTCTTCTCCGAAACAGAAAGCCTGCGTGACATCGACAACTTCATGATGCAGGACATGACCTACTGGCGTTTCGAAATCGACAAGGACAAGGCGCAACTGCTCGGCATCACGCAGGAAGCCATCAACAGGAATCTCGTCATGGCGCTTGGTAGTCAGCCGCTGGGTGATGTCAAGCAGGCGGCGGGTAAAGAGCCTGTCAACATCATCCTGCAGTTGCCGTTTGCCGATCGTGCACAGGTCGGTCGTCTCGGTGACCTCCCGATCTCGACACCTGAGAATGTGACGGTGCCTCTGCGTGAACTCGGGCGATTCGTCGAGCAGCAGGAAGACGACATCATTTACCACAAGGATCTGCGCGGTGTCGAGTATGTCGTTGCCGATGTCGGCGGACGTCTCGCGGCGCCTGTTTACGGCATGATGCAAGTGCAGGACATTCTTCGCGACAAGGCCTTCATAACACCGGATGGCCAGTACCTGCTGGATAACATTTACTGGATGGGCCCCCCGCCTGACGATACCAGGTCGGCGTTCGAGTGGGCAGGGGAGTGGACTGTCACCTACGAGACCTTTCGTGACATGGGTGCAGCCTTCATTCTGGCGCTTGCACTCATCTATTTTCTTGTCGTGGTCGAGTTCAAGAATTTTCGTATCCCTGCCGTCATCATGGCTCCGATTCCGCTGACACTGCTTGGAATCATCCCCGCACACTGGCTTGCAGGCGCAGAGTTCACGGCCACTTCCATGATCGGCTGGATTGCCCTTGCCGGTATCATTGTCCGCAATTCCATTTTGCTGGTCGATTTCACCATCCACGAAGTCCGGGCGGGCACGTCCCTCGAGGAGGCTGTCGTACGCGCATGCAAGACCCGTACGCGGCCGATCATCATCACGGCCCTTGCGCTTGTTGGCGGCTCATCCGTGATCCTGACTGATCCGATTTTCCAGGGCATGGCTATTTCGCTGGCTGCGGGGGTTATGGTTTCCACTGTTCTGACGCTCGTCGTCATCCCGCTCAGTACCTGCAAGGCGAGAGAATCCCTCTATGCTGTTGCTGGTGTGGAAGTGCCACCGCCAACGAAGATCTCGAGGCAGTCCGAAGCTACAGCACCAGTCGAGGATGAAGGTCCACGTCGGAAACTCTCGGACAGACTCATTCCGCTCTGGTCTGCGTTCATCACTGTTCTCTTCGCCGTGATTGGCGTTATCGGCGGTATCATTCGCTGGCTGCTTGGCTTCTTCAGAAAGAAGAAGAAAGCGATCGAAGCAGCGCCACCACCGTCGGCTCCACCCGCCCCGAAACCGGCAACGCCACCACCCGAGCCACCGTCGCCGGCTCCTGAAGCGAGAACCGCAGAACCGCAGGGGACTCCCGAAGACGAGCTTTTCTCGCAGGAACCCCTTGCGCGCCAGCCTGTTCGGGAGATCGAGCCAGGCCCTGTCGAAAAGGGCGCCGTTGAAAAAGAAAGATTTGACGATATTATCGAAACCGGTCAGGCTTCAGAGGAAGATATCGACCTGATATCTGCACCGATTCAACCTGCCCATGAGCAGGCATCACCAGAGGAAAAGAAACCGGAATCCCTGATAAAGGATGTCCTGGAGGAGAGTGAGAACAAGCCGCGCAAGCGAAGGGGTATCCGTTTGCGCGACACTTCATCCGACTCTGACGATGGATTGAATTGAGGATCATGCAACGGGCGTTCAGTGTTCTGTTTTCAGGACTGGTCATGTTTTTCCAGGCATTTTCGGCAGACGCTGCCGGCTATGAGCATGAGGGAACAACCTACCATTTCCGCCAGAATGATGTTCCTGCGGGAATGCAGTCCGCAATCGACGCGCAGGCCGAAAATCCCGGGAACCTGCAAGAAGACCAGTCTCTGCTCAAGTCACTCGAAGATCAGGGGTATGTTTTCAGGCCGATGCGCAAGCGCAAGACCCTTGAAGATCGGCCACAGGATACACAGCCTGAAGGCCGGAGGAGTGATCCACAACAAGAGGTTCAGGCCTGTCCGGCACCGATGGATCCCCCGGCAGTCTCACGGCAGTTGAATCCCTTGCCTGTGTCTCCACCCGTTACGCCATATCCAGTGGCGCCACCCATCGGAATGCCTCCACTTGGCTACCCATACAGCTTTCCATCACCCTATTCCTACCCCTATCCGGCAGGAGGACTGATGCCGTTTCCCGGCGGATTCGGCATGCCCTGATAACAAACGGCGAACAGACCGTGCACGAGAGGAAGAATCAATGATAACAGTCATCGGCAGCCTGAAAGGCGGCTCGGGAAAAAGTACCGTTACATTCAACCTTGCCATCTGGCTCGCGTTGTCCGGCCAGCGCGTGCTTGCGGTGGATCTCGATCCCCAGGCGACACTGACCGACGTGGCCTATGTCAGAAACGAAGAGGGATACAAGCCGAGAATCAAGGTCATCGGCCGCAGGGAGTGGTCAGCCGGCGTGAACTATGACGACTATGACGAAATCGTTATCGATGTGGGTACGGCTGACATGGAGTCGCTCAAGAAAGCGCTGCTCACGGCAGACAAGATTGTCGTTCCTGTCCCGCCCAGTCAGGCAGATGTCTGGTCCACGCAGCGCTTCACCCGTTACGCCACCTCTGTCGTTTCGAAGTTACCGAATCCACCGGGAATCTATGCCTTCATTAACCGCGTTGACATGCAAACTGCGGCAAACGAGTCTTATGAAACTGCCGCGGCGCTCGTCAGCCTGCCGGGGATTCGCTTTCTCATGCCGAGGCTGTCCCAGCGGCCCGTCTTCCTGCACTCCTTCAGCGAGGGCCTCGCTGCCATGGAACTCGACCCGCGAGATCCCGGGGTCAGGGAGTTCAATGCGCTAGCTGCGGAGATTTATCCTCATCTGATTCGCTAATTATGGCGACTAATCTCATGATATTTCGAAATTATCCCGCAATCGCATCTCATTGACAGATTGCACGATCTGTAATACATTGTGCGCATTCATGATTCCGTCCTGCGTGCAACCCGATGAGTAATGAAGAGTTTAGCGATCAGAAGGAAATCAATCGGTGGGAGCTGATTGTATATCCGTCCCTGTTTGCGTTCGTTATCCTCGCCGCCTACGGCTTCTATCTCATCTACAACCTGGCCCGCGACGTGCATTTCCTTGCGGTCAGCGTCGACACCAACATGACCGTTCTGGCAGGTGACATGCAAACCATGGCAGCCAATATGGGCGAAATGACAGCCAACGTGAGAACCATGGCGGTTACGATGGATTCCATCGATGATACTGTCCTGACACTCAAGCCGATGCTGGCCAATTTGAACAACATGGACCAGAGTATGCGTACTCTCAACCAGGACATTCGCCATATCAGTACAACCGCTCATTACATGGGTCACAACATGGGACGCATGAGCAGGGGGGTTAACAGAATGTCCAATCCCGTGAGGATGTTCATGCCCTGGTGAGCCTGTGCCGGCATCCAGTCACCAGCATCGGCTCGTCGTTGCCATTTCATCGAGAGCGCTTTTCGATCTCGACCAGTCACACAAAATCTTTGAAGAGCAGGGCATCGATGCCTACTGCCAGTATCAGATCGATCACGAGGATGAAATTCTCGCACCGGGGATCGCCTTCCCACTTGCCAGAAAGCTGCTCGGACTGAACTCCCTGCTAAAGAATCGCGCCGAGGTAGAGATTGTGTTGCTGTCGAGAAACAGCGCCGATACGGGTCTCAGGGTTTTCAACTCCATCAATCATCACCAGCTCAATATCACGCGTGCTGCTTTCACTGGCGGGGAGAGTCCTTTCGATTACGCACGGGCGCTCGGAGCGCATCTCTTTCTGTCAGCCAATGCCGGGGATGTCAGAGAGGCGCTTGATTCCGGCATGGCTGCTGCCACGATCATGCCAGGCCTCGATGCTTCGGCCTTCAGGGGAAAGGATGAGCTCTTGCGCATTGCATTCGATGGTGATGCCGTCATCTTTTCTGACGAGGCGGAAAGGATCTACCAGGAGCAGGGGCTCGAGGCTTTCGAGGCCAGCGAGCGCGCATCGGCCAAAAAACCGTTGCCAGGTGGACCGTTCAAACAATTTCTCTCGGTGCTTCACCAGATGCAGACCATCTTTCCGGCTGATGCCTCTCCGATCCGCACTGTCCTGATCACTGCACGTGGCGCACCTGCACACGAGCGCGTTATCAGAACGTTGAGATCATGGGATATTCGAATCGACGAGGCACTCTTCCTGGGGGGCATGGACAAGAGCGCCTTTCTGAAAGCATTTGGCGCCGACATCTTTTTTGATGACCAGCCTTTGCACTGCCAGTCTGCAAGCAGGCATGTGCCCACGGGCCATGTCCCTCAGGGCGTCACAAACGGCTAGTAGCCAGTCTTCCGGTTGCTAGTTGTAGCGGGAAAAATCGAAGTCCGGTTTTTCGGAGCCCTTGTGCAGAAACGGACCGGTGATGAAGTTGACTCCGATACCCCAGGCGTTCGCGAGTACAGATGGCGAGTTGATATTCCCGAGGATCGTTTTCCTGTTGAGCGACTTCAGCGCCATTGTGAGATCCTTGATTCGTTGCAGCTTCGTGTCACTCCCTGAAAAACCTTCGGAGAGCTTGCTGGCGAACCAGACACCCGAAGCGGATATTTCACGAATCAGCGCCAGGTCGTCATCACGTTCGCCGAATCCACTGACATAGCAAGTGCTCCCGGTTTCCTGAATGGCCTGGCAGAAGGTTTTCGCCTCGCCGAGATGTTGACGAATGTCCTTCCCGTCAAGAACAAAGGAAAGTGCCTGCGATTTGAGGTTGTGTTGTGTCAGAAGTGTGTCGAGACGCTGGATAAAGTTCTCATCGCTGAATGATGCCGGGCTCAACGGCAGGTAGAAAACATCCTTCTCGTTGCTGGAGGCACTGTGTAATTCGGCAATTTTATTCAGCAGCAGGTTGTCGACGAGGGCGGCCTTGCCCGAGGCGTAGACTGCCTCGCTGATCTCGCTATAGGGCGTCAGGACGCCATTGTCATCGCTGAATTCAATATCGACGAGATAGTTTTGCATCGGGTCGTCGCCATCGAGATTGAGCATTGCAATCAGTTTGTGGCCGATTTTCTCATTCTCCAGCGCATACTTGACCAGATCGACTGTGTCAGCTTCGTCACTGCTCACGACCGGAGCAGGGGGGG
>JASFPB010000042.1:0-11046 GCA_050116235.1 Chromatiales bacterium
ACGTGACATCTGGCTCTCCTCTTCTCTCAGGCTGCGTCTTCTGACGCTTTAGTGGCACTCTCGTCTGCTTCTTTGGCGACAGGTGCACGTTCGTCTTTCTCGTCTTTCTTGACCAGCGGGGACTGGCCCGTGACTGCTTCATCACGGCGGATGGTCATGTGACGCAGAATGGCGTCATTGAAACGGAAAGCGCTTTCGAGATCACCCAGGGCATCAGCACCACACTCGATGTTCATCAGCACGTAGTGCGCCTTGTGGATTTTATTGATCGGATAGGCCAGCTGGCGGCGGCCCCAATCCTCGAGGCGATGGATCTGGCCGCCCTTCTCTTCGATGCCTTTACGATAGCGATCGATCATGGCAGGCACCTGCTCGCTCTGGTCAGGGTGGACCAGAAACACAATTTCATAGTGTCGCATTAAAGCTCCTTATGGATTAGACAGTCTCCCCTCGCAGGGTGAGACAAGGAGTAGCGGCCAAAATAACCGCAAGAGCGCGGCATTCTAGCGGAATTCCAACGAAAATCAAGCAGTTTGGTGCTGAAAAAGGCACAAGAAAGCGTTCGGGGAAACAGGCCTCGCATTCAGCGCAGGAGCGCTTCCCGCCAGAGTTCGAGTTTCTCCGTGAAGCGCATGCTGGCATAGGCCGGACTGGTCGAGGGCAGACGAATAAAGGTGAATACTGGTTTCCCCGGCAGTTTATCCAGCAAATGCCGACGAAAGCTCTCTTCTGCCTTCGCACCGTTGAAACAGATCCTGTCGATGGTCCGGTGCTCATCAAGCAACTCGATGATTCGATTTGGTATTTCCGTCTGCGCAGCAATGGCGCTATCAAGACTTCCCTCGCGCTCACATTCCTGCAAGACATCCCACAAGGCAAATCCTGCCTGCTTCAGTGCCGCGAGTCTGGCCGCGTAGTCTGCATCAACCGGAAAGCCGCAGATTGTCGCCATGATCGGCCAGAAGCTGTTTTGCGGGAAGGCGTAGTAGCGTTGCTCACGCAGGGAACGTTCGCCGGGCATGGAACCGAGAATCAGGGTATGCGGGCTGGTGCCGACGACAGGGGGAAAACTCGTCAGCTGAGGCTTCAACCCGGAGATGCGATTATTCACGAATGAGCAGGAAAGTCAGAGCTCAGCCGTCCATGTCTGCCGGAGTCATACCCGGTAGGTCGTCTCGACATAGTCATCAACGATCGCCATGAATTCCTCGGCAATGCCCTCGCCTTTCAGTGTCCTGAACTTCTTGCCATCGACAAAAACGGGAGCAGCTGGTGACTCACCCGTACCAGGCAGGCTGATACCGATATTTGCATGTTTGGATTCACCGGGGCCGTTGACGATGCATCCCATGACGGCGACATTCATCTCCTTGACTCCGGGATGTTTTTCACGCCACTCGGGCATCTTGCGCTTCAGGTACTCCTCGATCTGCTTGGCAAGTTCCTGGAAATAGGTACTCGTGGTACGTCCACATCCCGGGCAGGCAATGACCATGGGGGCGAAGGAACGAAAGCCCATGGACTGGAGTATCTGCTGCGCCACCTCGACTTCCGCGGTCCGGGGCTGGCCCGGTTCCGGCGTCAGGGAAATCCGGATAGTGTCGCCAATACCTTGCTGCAGCAGCACGGCCAGTGCCGCTGTCGATGCGACGATACCGCGCGATCCCATGCCGGCCTCGGTGAGGCCAAGATGCAAGGCGTAATTGCACTGCCTGGCGAGTTCCTGGTAGACACCGATCAGGTCCTGTACGCCGCTCATCTTGCATGAAATGATGATCCTGTCAGCAGGCATGCCAAGTTCCTCGGCTCGCCTGGCATTCTCGAGCGCAGAAACGACCATGATGTCGCGGGTAACAAGGCCTGTCTCTCTGGGGGCCTGCAACCGCGAGTTTTCATCCATCATGCGAACGACGAGCTGCTTGTCGAGGCTTCCCCAGTTCACTCCGATGCGTACAGGCTTGTCGTAGCGCATCGCGGTCTCGATCATGGCGGCAAACTGCGAATCTCGCTTCTCGCCACTGCCGACGTTTCCGGGATTGATACGGTACTTGGCAAGTGCCTCGGCACATTCGGGATAGCCGGTTAGCAGGCGATGGCCATTGAAATGGAAATCGCCAACAAGCGGCACAGCAAGATTGAGCGCATCGAGCCGCTCACGAATGGCAGGCACTGCCCTGGCCGCTTCCTCTGTGTTGACCGTGATGCGCACCAGTTCCGAACCCGCCCGGTAGAGCTCGGCAACCTGCTGAACCGTGGCCTCGATATCTTCCGTGGCAGTATTCGTCATGGATTGCACGGCAACCGGATGTTCGCTGCCGATCAGGACATCACCAACGCGGACAGTGTGGGTGGAATGGCGCATGAAATTACTCACTTGGGGATTGTGCTCATTGTGTCGGGCGTGACAGCATCTATCAACCGCGGCGCCAGGAGGTTCCGCTCGCGCCGTCCTCGAGTATGATTCCGAGATTCACCAGCTCGTCCCGGATACGGTCAGCCTCGGCCCAGTTTCTGTCTGCCCTTGCCTGGATCCGCTGCTGAATCATCGACTCGATCTCTTCATCCCCGGGACCTTCGGTGGTGATGCCGCCCTTGAGGAAGGTTTCAGGATCTTCCTGCAGGATACCAAGGATATCACCAAGATATTTAAGCTGTGCTGCCAGGCCTGCGGCCTTGTCGCTGTTGTCCTCGCGGGCGCGGTTGAGCTCACGGACGAGGTCGAACATCGCTGCGAGTGCTACCGGCGTGTTGAAATCATCCTTCATGGCTTGCATGAAGCTTTCGACAAAAGCTTCCCCGCCTGCAGGCCTGGTATCCGGCATTCCTCGCAACGCCGTGTAGAAGCGCGTGAGTGCCTGGCGCGCATTGAACAGGTGTTCCTCGTCGTAATTCAGAGGGCTGCGGTAATGACTCGTCAGGATGAAATAGCGCACCTCCTCTGCACGAAAGTGCTTGAGAATCTCGCGAACCGTGAAAAAGTTACCGAGAGACTTTGACATCTTCTCGTCGTTGATGCGCACGAAGCCGTTGTGCATCCAGTAATTGACGAACTTTTCGCCGGTGCAACCCTCTGACTGGGCAATCTCGTTCTCGTGATGCGGGAAACTCAAATCCGCACCGCCACCGTGGATATCGAAATGGTTGCCAAGAAGCTCGGTTGACATGGCAGAGCACTCGATATGCCAGCCGGGGCGGCCCTGGCCCCAGGGCGATGTCCAGGAGGGCTCGCCTGGTTTGGCGGCTTTCCAGAGTGCAAAGTCCATGGGGTCACGCTTGCCCTCACCGGGTTCGACACGGGCGCCGGCTCGCAGGTCTTCGATCGACTTGCCGGAGAGCTTGCCGTATTCGGGAAAACTGTCGACTGCATAGTAGACATCACCGTTCTCTGCCTCGTAAGCATGACCGCGCACGATCAGGGTTTCGATCATGGTGATAATGCGCTCCATGTGATCGGTCGCGCGCGGCTCTTCCGACGGCGATTCGACACCAAGTGCCGCCGAATCCTCGTGCATGGCAGTGATGAAGCGATTCGTCAGTTCCATGAAAGGTTCACCGTTCTCGCTGGCACGATTGATGATCTTGTCATCGATATCAGTGATATTCCGCACATACTCAACCTCGTAACCGAGCATCTTCAGAAAACGGAAAACGACATCAAAGACGACCATGACCCGGGCATGACCGAGATGGCAAAGGTCATAGACCGTCATGCCACAGACATACATGCGCACCTTGCCGGGCTCAATCGGTACGAATTCCTCTTTCTTCCCGCTCAGGTCGTTATGGATTCTCAGCATCACTTTCTCACTTGAAAATCGGGCGATATCGCAAAGCCTGATAGTGTATTATTTTCGCCACTCTTTTTCAGGAGAAGATGATGAATAGAGCACTCATTGCACTGATCCTTCTGCTCGCAGCCGGTATGACATCTGCCGGAAAGTCAGAGGGCACTGACACTGTCATGATCGTCACGAGCAAGGGCGATATCACCGTCGAACTGCTGCCCGCGAAAGCACCCGAGACAGTGGATAATTTTCTCCGCTACGTCAATGAAGGCTTCTATGACGGTACTCTCTTTCATCGTGTAATCGGCGGCTTCATGATCCAGGGCGGTGGTTATGATCAGGATTACACGAAAAAGCAGACGCATGACCCGGTCAAGAACGAGGCGGACAACGGGCTCTCGAACAGCCGGGGAACCATCGCGATGGCTCGCACCGGTGATCCCCATTCCGCAACAGCGCAGTTTTTCATCAACCATACCGATAATCCCGCTCTCGACCATCGCAACAAGGGATCCGGGTGGGGCTATGCGGTCTTCGGAAAGGTCGTCGAGGGGATGGAAGTCGTCGACAGAATCGCCAATGTCAAAACCGGACCTGCCGGCCCCTTCAGAAATGACGCCCCGCGCGAGATGATCATCATCGAGAAGATTTCACTCATCAACAAATAACGACGAGATATCCATGATTAAAATGACGACATCAAAAGGTGACATCCTGATCGAGCTTGACGAGGAGAAAGCACCGATTTCCTGTGCCAACTTCCGCAAGTACGTGGAGGATGGTCACTACGACGGCACCATCTTCCATCGCGTCATCAACAACTTCATGATCCAGGGTGGTGGCTTCACGCCTGACATGATGCAGAAAACAACCCGTGAACCGATCGAGAACGAAGCCAAAAACGGCCTCAAGAACGAAGCAGGTACCATCGCCATGGCACGCACAATGGATCCTCACTCGGCAACGGCGCAGTTCTTTATCAACGTTGGCAACAACAGTTTTCTCGATTATCCGGGCCAGGATGGATGGGGTTACGCTGTATTCGGCAAGGTTACCGAGGGAATGGACGTCGTCAACGCCATCAAGGGCGTGGAGACAACAAGCAAGGCCGGCCATTCCGATGTTCCGGCAGAATCTGTGGTAATCGAGAAGGTCGAAATTGTCGACTGAGATCCTGCTGATCTCGGACCTGCACCTCTCGCCGGAGCATCCGGCGACGGTGGAGCGCTTTCTTCGCTTTACCCGCGAGCGAGCGAGGCAGGCCGGGGAACTTTATATTCTTGGTGATCTCTTCGATGCCTGGATCGGTGATGACAACGATTCGGCGCCCTACCCGGAAATCCGCACAGCCATGCAGGCACTCTCGCAGTCAGGGACGAACGTTTACCTCCAGCATGGCAACCGTGATTTTTTGCTGGGGGAACGATTCTGTAGCCAGACGGGTTCCCGATTGATTGGCGACGAGACGGTGTGTGACTTCTTTGGCACGCCGACATTGCTGATGCATGGAGATACCCTCTGTACAGACGATTTCGCCTACCAGCAAGCGAGGCAATTACTGCGCAACGAGCAATTCATCGCGGACTTTCTGAGCAAGCCGCTGCAGGAACGCGCACTCATCGCTGCGGAGTACCGGAAAAAAAGCGGTGAAGCCACGTCCCTGCTCGCTACAGATATCATGGACGTCAATACCCGGGCAGTCATGGAGATGATGCGCAAACACGGCGTCTGCAGACTCGTGCACGGGCATACACATCGCCAGGCAATCCATCAACTGGAAATCGATGGATCCAGATGCGAGCGCATCGTTCTGGGCGAATGGCATTCCGATCACGGCATGGCCCTCTCGATAACAGCAAACGGCATCACCGAGGTGACAGTCTGACACCAAGCCAGTCACACCACTCCCGGTAAAGACTGCTTTGGGCAGCAGCAACAATCGAACGCGGCCGCAATCCCCTGCTGAAGACCGTTTCGCCATCGAGGGTGCAGGCACTACCGCCGCTCTCCTCGAGCACGAGCATACCTGCGGCATAGTCCCAGATATTCGACCGGCCATGCAGATAGACATCGCATCTTCCGGCTGCAATCCAGCAGAGGTCGAGTGCAACGGATCCGAAACTGCGCTGGGAGGTGTAGGGCGTCTCTGTCACGAGCCTGGTCGAGAGTGCTTTCGGCAGACGCTTGAAATCAACCAGCGCCGTGGATCCCGCAAGCCCGGTTCTGCAGGCATGAGGACCGATTGGCTTGCCGTTGAGGCAGGCTCCCTCGCCCCGGATGGCAGAAAAGCATTCATCCCGGTTAGGGTCGTAAACAATCGCCAGACGCACTTTGCCACGCGCGACAAGCGCCAGCGAGATACAAAAATAGGGAATATCGGAAACGAAGTTTGTGGTCCCGTCCAGGGGATCGAGGCACCAGATAGGGCATTCAGAATCCAGCAGAGCACGCTGTTTACTGCTCTCCATCTCCTCACCGAGAAAACCGATATCAGGCCACTGTTCCGCGAGCCAGGCTGACAGATTTCTCTGCACGAGAAAATCTGCCTCGGTCACGAAACTCCCATCCTGCTTCTCATCACGCCGCACGTTGCTGAAGCGTGGCATGAGCTCAGCCCGGGCGACTTCCCGGATTTGATCGGCAAGTGCGTCAAGCTGTCTCTGATTGAGAGGCATCCCGGTAGTGTTTGTCTCTGTCATCTTTTTCATCCGGTTTCAGCTGGTTCTGATAGTCCTTCAACGGGTTTGGCTGACATTTTCCACATGAGAAATTTGCACTCTGTATACAAATTAATGACAGGCCAGCCATTCCACCAAGCGATTGTTTGGTCTACTATTTTCCTCACAATAAAAAAACTTCCGTTTAAGAGAAGTCAATATGGATCTTTTATTTGAGGTGTGCTTGTGTTTGCTAATCAATCTATTTCTAAGAATAGAGCCAAAGTTGTTGATCTATTGAATGAATTACTGGTGTTTTTCCCGGCCAGAAAGAACCTTGCTGTCTGGGACAGCAGAAACAAGGGCTTGCTCCTCGACATACTCAACGAGCTTGAAGCCACCAGCAATTCACTCTCCATGAGAGAATTTGTCGCCTCCGTACGCGCGATCAAGGCAGATGTGCACGCGTTACCGGTCGACCTGCCGGGCGAACAGCGGCCACGTCTCTCCTACCTGAAACTCAGGTTGAGAGGTCTTCGGCTGGAACTCAGCAATGCCATCTGCAACGGACCAGCGCGAATCCCCGATCAGGCAAGACAACGGGCTTGACGCCTGTCGTAGTAGCCACAAAATTCGGGGATAGCGCCCGTGATTGCCGTCACAGGACACTCTGCGGCCGGTCTGGTATCTATTTATTTCAGGCCCGACAAGAACCCGGCAACGTAGATATTCAGTATCACACCCTGTGACTCTCCCCCGACTGCCAGCAATGGCAGATCGGGGTTTCCTGGCATGCCCTTCCGGGGGATTTCTCTCCTCTTCCTGCAGCCTGGCGACCACGGCAGTGGTAGCAGAGAGCATCCGGGCTCATTTTCCCGAACACAACCGCTCCAGCCGTTGAAGCTCCGAAGGGGTAAATCCGGCATCCAGGCGCGCCTTGTAGTGCACAGGACAATGGATATCGTCACCGAGGTAATGTGAAAGACGGTTGAAGTAGGTGTCTTCCGGGTCGAGATCCTGCGCCTCGCAGAGGTAATGGAACCAGCGCGTACCGGCCTCGACATGCCCGACCTCTTCCTCGAGAATCTGCTCGAGAATCGCGACACTCTTCTCGTCACCAATTTTGCGGAAATTGCGTATCATGCCAGGGGTCACATCGAGCCCGCGCGCTTCCATCAGCCTTGGGACGAGCGCCATCCGGTCGAGCGGACTGCCAGCGGTACGCAATGCCATGTCCCAGAGACCATTATGCGCATGAAAGTCGCCATAGGCATGATCCAGCTCGCCGAGCCTTGCTGACAGCAGGCGAAAATGCCCGGCCTCTTCAGCCGCCACCCTGAGCCAGTCCCCATGGTACGCACGGGGCATCTGCGGAAACCTCACAATGGCATCGAGTGCCAGATTGATGGCATTGAATTCGATATGCGCAACAGCATGAATGAGCGCTGCACGGCCCTCTTCCGTCCCGAGTGAACGTTTCGGAAGATCGCGCGGATGAACAAGCGCCGGGAGCGACGGCCTGCCCGGTGTCGTGATCGCTACAGAGTACCCTTCTTCAAAGACAACCTCGGACGCGAGCCACTTGCGATAGAGGATATCGACATTCTCACACTTGCGGGCGGGTTCAGTTTCAAGCAGGCATTCAAGAGCGGCATGAAAAAGTGCTGTCATGATTCAGCTTTCCAGGCGAGCATGATATCCATGACATTTGTACCTGTCGCACCCAGGTGAATGAGGTCACCACTGGCCGCCAGAAAAGGATTGGCATCCGCACGTGTCAGCGAATCCTCGATATCATGTCCCTGGGTTTCACCACGCATCCGTGTTCCGGCATCGACGATCGCGCCGGCATCCTCTGAAAGGCCATCGATGCCATCCGTACCCGCTGAAACAAAACAGAAGGAGTCACGCCCGGCGAGTCTTGCTGCTACCAGCAAGGCGAGCTGCTGGTTTCTCCCGCCGGTACCGGGTTCGGGTGGAAGATTGACGCTCGTCTCCCCGCCCCAGACATGCACCCCGGCAGGCGCACTCCCTGTGAGATAGTCTGCGAGTCTCTCTGCCACCTCACCAGTTTCACCACAAAGAGACCCGGAGTGGATCGTGACGGGGAACCCCAGTTTCCTTGCAGCAGAGGCTGCGGCAGACTTTGCTATCTCGTTGGAGGCGATGATCTCCACGCGGACATTTTGTCGCGACCCTGGCTCCCCGGGGGCACGGACCAGGGTTGCGAGCCACTCTGGCAGCTGGATGTTCTGCACTTCGCGAATACATGGATCCGGAACAAGCAGGCCTGAACCGATATCCGACGGGTTGTCACCGGGAACGTCTGAAACCAGCAAGACCAGGGCTTCGTTGTCGAAATAGCGCAACAACTTCCCTCCCTTGATAGCAGAGAGGCATTTGCGAACCAGGTTTGTTTGCCGGATATCGAGGTTGTTTCCGAGCATCCAGCGATTCGCCCGCTGCATCTCCTCGAGAGAGACCTGTGGTTCGAGAACCTCGACCATTGCCGATGCGCCACCCGAGATCAGGAAGAGAATCCTGTTTTCCGTCTCCTGCGCGGCCAGGAACGTCAGCAAGGCGCTGCCAGCGTCAAGGCTCGTCTGGTCCGGTATCGGGTGGCTGCCGGGAATGAACTTCACGTTCGCGGGAAGCTGATTGGCATAGGCCGGTGACGTGATGAGAAGTGCATCGGCGATACGCTCCCCGAGGAAATCGCATGCCGACTGCATCATGACAGAGGCAGCCTTGCCGATCGCCACGATGGCGACCTTGTCATTGCCGAAGTCTTCCTTCTCGAGACGCTGGCGGACACTGGATCGGGGAACAACGGCAGCGATAGCTGCAGCTAGAATTTCGAGCATGCGCGGGCGAATTTCCGCCATGCCCGGGGATACGGGATGCTTCATTCTTCTATGATACTATTTCTGCAGAAATTTCGATCCGGGAGCTCACACTTGGACATCATTCAGTATCGCCGCCGCTATAGCCGGTCCGTAATCACCCAGATGCTGCTCACCGGCGCTATCGCTATTGCGTTGATTGTATGGCAATTTGGTAATATTGAGGAGATTTACCTCAACCACCAGATCTCGGCGATCGGGATCATCATCAACGGGACAATCGTTATCCTCTTTCTCATGGGGGTCTTCAGGATCTTCGTCTCGCTGCTGGGATATAAGCGCGAGGAGCGATACCTCGGCCGCTTCATTCGCAACATGCAGGAAGACCCGGAGAATCCATTGCTGGATGTCCCTGCAAAAAGCATGATCAGTCGTCGCTACATGACGATGCAACGCCTTTACGAAAGCCGGACACCGATCAACCACGGCGCCCTTGCCTCGGCACTGCTTGCGCGCGAGAGCACCCGCGTCAACCTGCCCCGGTATATCAACAATATCCTGATCCTGCTCGGCGTTTTCGGGACGATCATCTCGCTCTCGATTGCATTGCTCGGTGCCTCGGACATGCTTGAAAGCTCGATCGAGTCCGAAGGGATGGGCCTTGTTATCCACGGCATGTCGACAGCACTCTCAACGACTATGACAGCCATCGCCTGTTACCTCTACTTCGGCTACTTCTACCTGAAGCTGACGAATGTGCAGACCAATCTCGTGAGCGGGATCGAGCAGACGACCACTGCCTATCTCTCTCCAAAGTTCCAGGTCACGAACGACAACATCATCTACGAATTTACAGGTCTGTTGCGCATGCTCCAGCAGCTGATCAAGAAAATGGAATCATCGCACAAGCAGTTCATGACCATGGAGCAGGCGATGGCTCAGGCGGCCGTCAATTTCAAGAAACAGACCGAGGCAATGCCGAACGATCTCCAGGAGGTCAAGGCGATCCTGCGCGACGGTTTCAGACTCGAGTCACGCAAAGATGCCTGACAACGGTTTTGTCGACCTGAGACTCAACCGGGAACGCGACGACCACAACGAGAGTTTCTGGCCCTCTTTCACGGACATCATGACGGTGATCGTCATGATCTTTCTCCTGGCGATGATCATCCTGCTGTTGAAGAACACGGAACTCGTCAACAAACTGCAACTCACTCTCGAGGCCGAACGGCAAGCGACAGCCGAGGCGCTGGAAATCGGCAAGGCAAAGGAAGCTCTCGAAAATCAGCTTGTCCAGACCCGGGGGCTGATCGAGACCTTGCAACAACAGGTCAACGAACTCACCTTGCTTTCAGATTCCAGGCAGCAGCAGATCACCAGGCTCGAGAGCGAGAACAGCGGTCTGGTACGCAGCAGGGATGACCTTCAGGCCAGGCTCGAGAACAGCCGTGATGAACTCGACAAGAGGACCACCGAACTGGAATCGGCGCGAGCAAAACTGGAGCAGGAAACAGTCGCAGCAGAAGAGTTCCGCAACCAGCTCGCCGCTTTACAGCAAGATCAGGAGCAGATCCGGAGCGAGAAGCGCCAGCTCGAGGACGAATTGCAAAAGCGGGATATACGTATCGCGGGGCTGGAGGAACAGCAGCAGAAAGCCGTTCTGCTCGAGCAGCAACTGCGCGCCCAGCTCACTACGACCAATGACCTGCTTGCGGAGGCACGCGCCCTCGCACAGGAGAAAGATGCCATCCTGGAGGAGCA
>JASFPB010000043.1:0-10962 GCA_050116235.1 Chromatiales bacterium
GAGTGCATCCCTCTCCTCCTCTTCAAGCGCATTCTCTATAAAGCGGATGGTTTCACGGTAGCGTGGAATCACGTTGTAACGCAGGGCATTGACACGCTTCTGGGTCTTGCGCTGCTCCTGAACAACGCGTCTGAGCGCCATTTCGCTTTCGCCGAGCTGCGCCAGCAGGAGGGCGAGCCGGGCCATACCGAGACGTGCTTCGTCGAAACTGCTGTCACTCATGGAGAGACTGACTGGTTGCAGCGCTCTGCGCTTGACAGTCACAGAGGGGTACTGCACCCCCAGGCTCGAACGCGGCAGTATGTGCACTTCCATCGAGGGAGATATACCTACCCCTGCCTGGTAGAGCTGATGACTGCCCATGCGCATCTGGGTAATCGCAAGCCACTTGTAGGCATCCCTCAGTTGCTGATCGACTTCGCTGCGAAGTTTCCGGTAGGTCGCCAGACGATCGTAGAGCAGGCGCGTCAGCAATTCGCGCTTCCTGTCGAGCAGCTGGTATCCCTGCTCGAGAAAGCCGATCTGGCGTCTGACTGAAAGCAGGGTGCTCCTGGTCGGGGGGAGCCGCAGGCGTTTAGCCATCATCGTCACCGCTCGCCACGCCTTCACGCGGCTCGACGTCATCCTTCCAGCGATGATATTTGGAGATGTCCTCGTCCCTGACGCGTGTGAGGTGCTCCGGCCCCAGCATGGAGAGTATTTCCCAGGCGATATTGAGCGTATCGATAATCGTGCGGTCTTCCTCCTCATCCTGGCCGACGAAGCGCTCTTCGAACTGATCGGCAAAGGCCAGGTACTGGCGATCAGACTCCGAGAGCTCCTCGGGCCCGATAATGGATGCGAGATTCCTGATCTCCTGTGCGCGCGCATAGGTCGCGTAGAGCTGGCTCGCCACACGCGCATGGTCCTCACGTGTATCCTCCTCACCGATACCATCCTTCATGAGTCTCGAGAGAGATGGCGAAATGTCGATCGGGGGATAGACAGACGCGTTGTGCAGCTGTCGCGACAGGACGATCTGACCTTCGGTGATATAACCGGTCAGGTCAGGAACCGGATGGGTAATATCGTCAGAAGGCATGCTCACAACAGGAATCATCGTGATCGAGCCGTGACGGTTTCTGATCCTGCCGGCCCGCTCATAGAGCTCAGCAAGATCGGAATAGAGATACCCCGGATAACCCTTGCGAGCGGGAACATCCCCTTTTGCCGTGGCGATTTCACGCATTGCCTCTGCATAAAGCGTCATATCCGTCATCACGACGAGCACATGCATATCAAGGTCGAAGGCGAGGTACTCGGCCGCGGTCAACGCCGTGCGCGGGAGCACCAGGCGCTCTATCGGCGGATCATCCGCGAGATTCATAAACATCACGACATTCTTGAGCACTCCGCTCTTCTCGAATTCGGACTGGAAAAAGCGCGCATCGTCATGGGATACGCCCATGGCGGCAAATACGATCGAGAAGTGTGACTCATCTCCCAGGAGTTTCGCCTGGCGCACGATCTGCGCAGCAAGTCTGTTGTGGGGTAGTCCGGATCCGGAGAAGATCGGCAGTTTCTGGCCACGAACCAGCGAATTCAGACCGTCGATTGCGGAGATACCCGTCTGGATGAATTCGCGGGGATAGGAACGCGCCGAGGGATTGACTACATCGCCATTGACATTGCGTTGCACGGAAGAGACAACGGGCGGACGCCCGTCCCTGGAACGCCCGGCACCATCGAGCACGCGTCCGAGAATCGCCGGGGCAAGCGCAACCTTGAAAGGCTCGTCGAGAAAACGGATCCAGGTGCGTTCCGGTTCGAGCCCCTCCGTGCCCTCGAACACCTGTACCAGCACCAGGTCGCCCGAAGTGCGTATCACCTGGCCCACACGCTTGTTACCTTCGCTGTCACGCACGAGGACCCGCTCGTTGAAACCAACACCGGGCACATCCCTGATAAACAGCAAGCCGCGCTCCGCGGCATGTACGCGCCGGTATTCCCTGTCGCGAAGAATCACGCTCCTCATACGAGTTTCTCCACCTGCTGATACTCACCATGGATGGCACGAAAGGCCGTTTTCACCGCGATACCCAGCTCGCGGATCGCATCAACCTCGTCGTTGCCATACTGACTTCTCGCACGCACGACCCGCGTGAGCTCGGGAATCTCGAGCAACACCTGCACCGGCACGCCCGAAGAGAGCAGACTTTCGCCCTGCTTCCAGGTGTCATGCATGAGCTTGAGCAACTGGAACTGCTTGGCTGCTGAAGCATAACTGTCGATATCATCGATCGCATTTTGCTGCAATAAACCTTCGCGGATGAGCCTCGCCATTTCGAGAACCCAGCGCTGCTGTGCAGAGAGCGCTTCCGGGCCGACGAGGTTGACGATCCGGTCAAGCTCATCGGCCTGAGCAAGCAACTCGAGCGCATCGGCACGATACTCCGCCCATTTCGTACTGACGTGTTCCTCCCACCATGTCGCCACATCATCGATATAGCCCGAAAACGAATCCGACCAGGCGATAGCCGGGTAGTGGCGCGCATCGGCCAGCTCCTTCGAAAGCGCCCAGAAGGCACGCACGATCTCCTTGGTATGACTCGTCACCGGTTCCGAGAAATCTCCGCCGGGCGGCGAGACGGCGCCGATCAAGGTCACGGAGCCGCGACGCCCGCTGAAGGTTTCAACCTTGCCCGCACGCTCGTAGAAGGCCGCAAGACGGGATGCAAGATAGGCGGGATAGCCCTCCTCGACGGGCATTTCACCGAGTCGTCCGCCAACTTCGCGCAGCGCCTCGGCCCAGCGACTCGTGGAATCTGCAACCATCACGACGTGATATCCCTGGTCGCGGTAGTACTCGGCCAGGGTCACGCCCACATAGATCGAGGCCTCGCGCGCGACAACCGGCATGTTGGATGTGTTGGCAACGAGCAGGGTGCGCTCCATCAGGGACCTGCCCGAATAGGGGTCCTTGAGCGCCGGAAAGCTGTTGAGGATGTCGACGAGCTCGTTACCCCGTTCGCCGCAACCGACATAGATGACGATATCGGCATTCGACCAGCGGGCGATCTGGTGCTGCAGGATCGTCTTGCCGGCACCGAAAGGCCCCGGGATCGCCGCCTTGCCGCCCTTGAGGACCGGGAAGAAGAGATCGATTATGCGCTGTCCGGTCAGCAGCGGTTCAGCGGTGTGAATGCGACGCATGTGGGGTCGCGGAACGCGTACGGGCCAACGATGGAAGAGTTGCAACCTATGCTCCCGGCCTTCTGCATCCCGCAGGACTGCGATCGTATCCTCGACACGGTATTCACCGGCCGAGGCAAGCTCGACGAGTTCGCCATTGATACCAGGTGGCACAAGAATATGGTGCACGATGGACTCGGTTTCCGGCACTTCCCCGAGCGAAAAGCCTTCAGTGACCTGTTCGCCGACAGTCAACCCCGGTCGTGGCGTGAAATGCCAGAGAGTCTCGCGATCCAGGGAAGTGATACTGATCCCGCGCGGGATGGTGTCGCCATGCAGGCGCGAGATCTCGTCAAGCGGGCGTTGCACACCATCGAAGATACGGCCGAGCAACCCCGGTCCCAGTTCGACGGAGAGTGGATGCCCCAGTGGCACGACATCATCGCCCGGTCGAAGCGTTTCGGTGGATTCGTAGACCTGCACGATGGCATCCTGTCCGTTGCGCCCGAGCACCTCGCCTGTCAGAGCCTGCGCGCCAATACTAACCTGCTCACCGGTACGCACGTGGGGAAGCCGGACTTTTACGAGAGGCCCGTTGATCTCGACGACAGTCCCTTTTTCACTCATCGGCAGATACTCCGGGCTTGGCCACCAGGGTTGGAAAGAGCTCGGCAGTCAGCACCAGATTGACCTGCTCCTCGAGACGTTCCATCCGTCCCTCGAAACTGTGATCGACGCGCACTGTATCGTCGGAGTTGCGCAGCAGCAGGCCGCCACTGAAATTGCCATATTCGGCAGAGAGCTCGATCGAACGACCGGACGCGGCAGTTTCCACCCATCCTGGCCACTCGCTGGCGAAGCGTGCATGATCCCGCTCGCAGAGCTGTGCGACCAGGCCCTCCTCGTCCCGGAGCGCATCTGCTGCCGCGCCGAGAAACTGTTGCAGGAGATCCGCATAGTCGGCATGGGATGTGATCTCGTGGAGACGCTCGCTGATACTCTTCTTCAACTGCTGAACCATCTCCCAGCGTCGCCGGTCGAGCTCACTCCGAAGCTCCATCTCCGTCGCCTGCACCTTGCTGCGATAGAGTCGCTCAGCTGCCAGTTCGGCGGCAAGCACCTCGCGTTCCTCGCGAACCCTCAGATGTTCATTCTCATCCCTGAGCATGCGTTCACGGGTCGACTCTGCGCGCGCAAGATATTCATCCGCGAGACGCCGGGCGCGATCCATGAGCGCCTGCTCCAGATCATCCAGCGTTGGTTCAGTGCTCATGCGATCTGTCCCGGCAGAACAGCATGCAACATCTCCTCGATCGAGGGTTTGAAACCGCCGGCCTGCTCGAGGGAAGGAATCTCTGCGATCAGGATCCGACCACCTTCATCCAGCACACGCTGCAGGTTCGGCATCCCGCTCCGCATCAGACTGGATTGCAGCAGGATCAGTGCCTGCTCCCGCGCCTTCATGAGCTCGCCCAGCAGCTCGTCCAGTTGCCGGGCATCCGCATCCGGCCAGGTTTCAAAACCGATGAGTGCAAACCCCTGCACGAGGGCCTCGTCACCCATCGCGATGAGCCGTGCATTGTGTAATTTACCAGCGGCCTGCTGCATCACAGCTTGCCTAGCAGCAGAATCGACATGACGAGACCATAGATCGCAACACCTTCTGCCAGTCCGAGGTAGATCAGAGTGCGTCCGAATACTTCCGGCTTTTCACCAATCACGGCAAGTGCAGCTGCACCTACCGGGCCGATGGCGAATGCCGCGCCGATCGCCGCAAGGCCGGTCGGAAGCCCAATGCCAATCAGTGCCAGACCGTATCCGAGGGAGACATCCTTCATCTCCGCAAGTCCGGCCGCTTCCTCGGTGGCCGCCATGACCTCGTTGACAGCAAAGAAGAGCAGCCCCACCACGCCGACGGCGAACAGCACGAGATTGCCGCCGACCAGCGGTTTGAGGACGCCGCGCGATGGCAGCCTGTCGGCCGGCCGCAGCTCGTAGTAGAGCCCGAATGCGATCATTCCGAGAAAACCCGTGGTTACCATCGCCAGTAGCAGATACATTTCATTCTCCTCGTTACATGGTTTCCTGTCCGGCCGGGTGTTGCGTGCCGGTCTGTTGCAGGCGCAGGGGTTTGTAGACCCTGCCGTCACCTCTGAAAAAGCGTACGAATCCCTCGTAGTATTCGAGTCTCAGCACCTGGATGAGCACGATACCACCCTCGAGCACGATGATCACAAGATTACCGATGAGCAGTGCCAGCCAGTGCCCGAAACCATCCATCATCCCGGCGATCGTGATCACTGCAAAGGCCAGCGCGGCATGGTTGAGACTGAAAGCGGCAACCCGCAGAAAGGACAGCGTGTTGGAGAGGTAGCCAAGGATAGTCTCGACCATCTCGATCACGACGATCAGCAGCCTCTCTCCTCCGCGCGCATCGGTCTCGCGCCAGGCGCCAGTAACGAGTATTGCACCGCCAAGCACCACGATCGAAAGTGACAGCAGTTCGGGCGATCCCCCGCGCTGGAAATCCGTAACAAGCAGTATCAGGCCGGCATAGAAGAGCAGTCCGGCCAGACCGCGCTGCCCGAGGAGGGCCTGGCGTCGTAACCCGAGTCTCCAGAGGTTGAGAATCGACAGGAGGTTTGCCAGCGCGATAAAGCCGATCCCCCAATAGACGGCCAGTATGAGTAATCTGACAGGGTCTTCCATGGGCGACATCCAGAGCGGCTCGATCAGTTCCTCATGCCCGAAGATACTGCCGTAGTAGAAACCGAAAACGACCGAGGAAAGCCCGGCCAGCATAATGAACCAGGTAAAGTCGGCCAGTTTGCGCCGGAAGAGCCAGCCGGCGACGAGGATGACTGCCCCGTGCCCGATATCGCCGAACATGCTGCCGAACATCAGGATGAAGGTCAAAGCGAACAGCAGGGTCGGATCGAACTCGTCGTAGCGTGGTGTGCCGAAGTTTCTGACCAGTATCGAGAAAGGACGCAGGAATGCGGGAAAGCGCTGAACAGAAGGAACCCTGTCGACCTCTTCGGGCAGCGGACTGCGCACCTCCCAGAAAAAGGCTGTCAGTTCCTTGCGTAAATCTGCTGCAAGCGCTGCCAGTTCGACTTCCGGCACCCACCCCTGGAGGGTGACAATCTCGCCATGACCGACGAGGTAATCGGCCAGTTCGGCATAAGGCGAGGCTGCTGCGAGCACGAGTCCGGCTTCCCGGAGTTCGGCGCGGTATTTTTCAAGCAGTTCCGCGCGTTCACCCTCGACGTCTGCCAACTCCTGCCGAAGCCGGGCAAGTTGTTCCTCGAGCCCGGCATGCATCTCGTCGGGATAGCCTTTCAACCCCTGGGGAATCAACAGCGTCTTGAATCCTGCCGCCATGAGTACCGGATTCAATTGGGCATCGAGTCCCTTCAGCCCCAGCAGTACCAGGTGAACACGCCCTTCCTGCCTGTCGAACTCGATGACCTTGAAATTGACGAGTGCGAGCGACTCCCTGAGACGTTGCAGCTCCGAGGTATCGACACTGCCGACACGCATATCGAGAAAACCGTGGTCCAGCGAGAGCTTCTCGAGATCCAGGTGAAGATTGAAGAATTTGGCCACGGCCTGTTGCTGGTGCGTGAGATGACGAATCTCCTCGCGCAGGCTGCGCACCTGCTCCTCGAGCCGGTTACACAGGTGCCAGACAGACTGCAAAGACTCCAGGATCGCATCGAGTCTCTGCTGATCAGCCTGCTGCGGCAGATGCTCCTGCGTCACAGCATCCGGCGTGTAATCGAGGGAAACCGCGATCTTGCGAAACAGCTGGCTGGCAAGATGATGGCTGCGCTGGAAGTCCAGCCCCGGTCGCGCAGTTTCATCCTGATCCATCTTGCTCTCTTCGGGGGCAATCACCCCAAGTCGCGCGAGAACGACCGACGCACGTGGCAACTCCTCGCGCAGCAGGTAGAGGGTCACATGTCGCATCGGGAGAGCGCCAAACATCAGGCCTCCTCCCCGACAAGGGCTTCCCGGATCAGCGTCGGCTCGAAACCGAGCAATTTCCCCTTGAGCAGCTGGTGAACGTCCAGCAGCTGCCGTTCACGCAGGTAGAGATACGCCAATGCGCGGACGAGGTGGAACTGCTCATGGCGCAACAGCTTTCGGGCTTGCTCGAGGTTGGTTGCGCGCATGTGCATTTCAGCATCTGCCACGGAATTCACTCCCTCGAGAGAATCGCGATAATCGGCAGGCAGGGCTGCGCGCATTGACTCGAAATCATCGAGTTTCGCAAGCTGGGCGAGCCTGCCGGGCCCGAGAGAGAGACCGGTCCTGGCGAGCATAAAGAAAGTATGCGGTGGATGGATACCATAGGTGATGCGATAACGCAGCAGCCAGGCAAGATTGATCGTGTCGATGATCCTGCCGATGAAACGTCGTGTGCCATCCCGCTCCTCCGCAGAGAGTGGTTCACAACTGGCGAGCAGCCCCTCGTAGAAGTGGTAGTCCATGGCCGCCTCGAGCAGGAAGAGCTGTTCAGGATCCTCGACATACAAGCGGATTTTTCTTGCAAGGGAGGCATCATCCGCGGAGAGCAGGCGCAAAAACTCGACGATGTCCTCGGAATGGAGATATTCATCGAGTGGCAACCTGGCAAAATGGCCGATATCAAGCAGGTACTCGCGGGAGAGGTCGAGGTTGCAGCTGGTCAGCTTGCATCGGATCAAGGACTTGAGGTTCATGAACTCGAAGCGCCGCATCCACTGTCTGATGATCCCGCGTGTTTCGGGTGGCATGGCATGCATCAGCCCCTCTGCCTCGTCCGCCAGGCAGGTCATGAAGTGCTGCTCGAGTTCACCCGCAGAGCCCGGCTGGCGATCAGCCAATCCGGTCAGCCCGATGGACTCGAGGTAGTCCTCGGGTAGCTCATGCTCGGAATCGATATAGGAAAGCAGGGAGTCGACCGGCTGTAACCTGGCCGCATAGAGCGAAACACGGGCATTGAGGAAGGCGAGTCTCGACAGGTCACCCATCGTTTCTGCCTAGCCGCTGGCTGGATCCAGCAAGAGCTTGATGGCTTCCCTGACCGCTCTCTCCCGTCTCTTGTCGACCTCCTTTTCGAGACCATCCCAGTTATCGACATATCGCCGGAGAATCTCGGCATTGGTCTGGTCAGCACGCTCTCCGGCCTTCTTCAGGAAGCTCTCCCGGATCCCGGGTATACGTGCCCTGAATCGCTTCTCGGCACTTCGAACTTCCTCCGAGGCCTTCTCGAGCATGCGATCACGTTCGCCAATCGCCTTGTTGACGATCTCCTGCGCCCGCTGCTCGGCATCCAGTAGATATTTGAGTGACTCTTCCAAGCGATTTCACCTGTCCGGGCAAATTAACGGAGACCGGCCCCGTCTGTTCCTTGATTAACAATATTGCACGGATCTGCCAGAAATATGAAGCCCCCATTTGCCGCGGGCGTCGCCAGCTGCTGTCTAGAGAAGAACGAGATCGTCGCGATGGATAACTTCCTCGTCACCCGCATAGCCGAGAATGTCGGAGATACGCTTCGAGGGCTGCCCCATGATGCGCCGTATCTCGTCAACATTGTAGTTGACCAGGCCACGTGCCACTTCCATGCCATCCGGCGCCATACAGGCGACCACTTCGCCACGCCGGAATTCGCCACTCGCACCTGTAATACCGATCGACAACAGGCTCTTGCCCTTCTCGCGCAGGACGCGCACGGCGCCCTCATCGAGTTCAAGCCGGCCGCGCACCTGCATCTGCCCGGCGAGCCAGCGCTTGCGCGCAGCTGTCGGCTGCTGCTCGGAAGTCAGCAGCGTGCCAAGCTCTTCTCCCGCGGCAATCCGACGCAGCACATCGGGTTCTGTACCGCCGACGATCAGCGTGGCAGTGCCTGAGCGGGCAGCGACACGCGCTGCGCGAATCTTCGTGACCATGCCGCCGCGGCCGAGACCGCTGCGGCTGCCTCCAGCGACAATATCGAGCTCGGGGCTTTCCACGGGTGCGCGCTGGATCAGGGTGGCATCAGGATAAATCCCCGGATCCTTGTTATAGAGCCCGGGCTTGTCAGTCAGCAGCACCAGCAAATCTGCCTCCACGAGATTCGCCACGAGCGCCGCGAGCGTGTCGTTATCGCCGAAGCGCAACTCCTCGTTGGCGACCGTATCGTTCTCGTTGATGATCGGTATCACTCCCATACCGATCAGGGCACGCAAGGTCCCGCGCGCATTGAGGTAACGGCGACGGTTGGAGAGGTCGTCATGGGTCAGCAGTACCTGCGCCGTGTGCAGGCGGCGGCGGGCGAAACAGCTTTCCCACGCCTGCACGAGTCCCATCTGCCCGATGGCCGCAGCCGCCTGCAGGTCATGCAGGGTTTCCGGGCGCTTCTCCCACCCCATGCGCGACATGCCTTCAGCGACTGCGCCGGATGAGACCAGCACAAGCTCCCTGCCGGAATCGACCCAGTCTGCCATCTGGTCGACCCACTTGCCGAGACGTTCGCGATCAAGCCCTCTGCCTTCCGCGGTCAGGAGGGCACTGCCGATCTTGACGACCCAGCGCTTGCTTTCTTTCACGCCCTCACGCGACATCATCCATCCTGTTCATTGCAGTGGATCCCACGGTTTCTCATCCTCGACTTCTTCCCCGGGCTCAACCGCCCGCTCTTCCTCGATGCGCCGCATGATCGCCTGCAGCAGCGCTTTGGTTCCCTCGCCGGTCACAGCAGAGATCTCGAAGACAGGACCCTCCCAGCCGAGTTCGGCCAGCAGCGTCTCGCGGCGTCCGTGGCGTTCCTCTTCGGAGAGCAGGTCGATCTTGTTGAGCACAATCCAGCGCTCCCTCCCGGCCAGGTCGCCACCGAACTTCTCGACCTCGTGGATGATCTGTCCCGCCTCTGCAGCAATCCGCTCGCTGTCCCACTGACCGATATCGATGAGATGCAGCAGCAGACGGGTTCGCTCGAGATGCTTGAGAAACTGGATCCCGAGCCCCGCCCCTTCCGCAGCGCCCTCGATAACGCCCGGGATATCGGCAATGACGAAGCTCTGGTCATCCCCGAGGCTCACGACGCCAAGATTGGGGTAGAGCGTCGTGAACGGATAATCTGCAACCTTCGGGCGGGCACTGGATACCTTTCTGATGAAACTCGATTTGCCGGCATTCGGCATGCCGAGCAGTCCCACGTCGGCGAGGACGATCAGCTCGAGGTGCAGCGTGCGCCTGTCACCCTCGGTGCCGTAGGTGAACTGGCGCGGCGCACGATTCGTGCTGCTCTTGAAATGGATATTGCCGATACCGTGCCGGCCACCCTGTGCAACGAGGAGCGTATCACCGTGTTTCAGCAGTTCACCGATCGTCTCTTCCGTATCGGCATCGGAGACACGCGTCCCAACCGGCACCTTGACATGCAGATCCTCGCCCTTGTGCCCCGTCATCTGGCGGCCCATGCCGTTCTGGCCGCGACCGGCGCGATGCAGTCGCTTGTGACGGAAATCGACGAGCGTATTCAGACCGGAGTCGGCAATCAGATAGACACTGCCGCCATCCCCGCCATCGCCCCCGTCCGGACCACCCCTGGGAATATATTTCTCGCGACGAAAACTCGCGCAGCCGTTGCCCCCGTCACCGGCTTCCACTTTGATGTAGGCTTCGTCGACAAATTTCATGCTGAACCAGTTGTTGTGTTCTTCGGACCAGGGCTCTAACGAAAAAAGCCCCGTCGGATCCGGCGGGGCTTTTGAGTTCGTGAGCGGTCAGTCTCAGGCCGGTACGACGCTGACGAACTTG
>JASFPB010000044.1:0-10943 GCA_050116235.1 Chromatiales bacterium
GGACCACCGAGGACGACCAGCGGAGTCCCGGCCGGAAAAGGTTTCTTCTCGACATGCTCCTCGCGGATATTGCCGACGCCGCCAGCCAGCATGATTGGCTTGTGATAGCCGCGCAGTTCACTACCCTTTGCATGCTCAACCTGCTGCTCGTAAGTCCGGAAATAGCCACAGAGATTCGGACGACCGAACTCGTTGTTGAAGGCCGCCGCACCGATCGGCCCCTCGAGCATGATATCCAGCGCGGAAACGATGCGTCCCGGCTTGCCATGATCGCGCTCCCAGGGCTTCGGCGCCTTGGGTAACTGCAGATTGGAGACCGAGAATCCGGTCAACCCCGCCTTGGGTTTACCACCAATACCGGTCGCCCCCTCATCACGGATCTCGCCGCCGGAACCGGTTGCTGCACCCGGATCGGGGGAGATCGCCGTCGGATGATTGTGCGTCTCCACTTTCATGAGGATATGGACATTCTCTTCGCTGTAGCCGTAGGCATGGCTGTCCGGATCCGCATAGAAGCGCCGCCCGCGATGTCCCGTGATGACCGCTGCATTGTCCTTGTAGGCCGAGAGCACATCGACCGGCGAGATCTCCGTGGTATTCCGGATCATGTCGAACAGCGAATATTGCTGCTTCTTGCCGTCAATGACCCAGTCGGCGTTAAAAATCTTGTGGCGGCAATGCTCCGAATTGGCCTGGGCGAACATCATGAGCTCGACATCGGTCGGATTGCGATTGAGCGTTTTGAAGCTCTCGACGAGATAGTCGATCTCGTCACCTGAGAGTGCGAGCCCCCAGTCAATATTGGCCTGCTCCAGCGCGCCCTTGCCTCCGGCCAGCAGGTCGACGGTGCGAAGTTTTCCGGGTTCTGCATGCAGAAAGAGTCGTTCGAGCGCCTCGGTCTCGTTCGTGAAGACCTGTTCGGTCATGCGGTCATGCAATGCCTGAGTGCACGCCTCGAGCTGTGCCTGCGGCAGTCCCTTGCCCTTGATCGTGAGGTTATAGGCGATACCTCGCTCGATACGCTGCACGACTCCGAGCCCGCAGTTATGCGCGATATCAGTCGACTTGGTCGACCAGGGAGAAATAGTGCCCGAGCGCGGAGCGACAATGAGCAGCCCCTCCGTGCTGATTTCCGGGGCTGCTGCCGCAGGACCGTAAGTCAGCAGCTTCACCAGCAGCGCCTGCTCCTCTTCGGACGCCTTGTCGCGATATTCAACGAAGTGGATGAAATGCGCCTCGACATTGACCCGCTGGCCAATAACAGTGTTCAGCGACTCGGCGAGGCGCTGCAGACGAAACGGGGAGAGTGCAGGCGTACCGTGAAAAATCTGCATCGTGACTTCCGTTAGGGGAAAATTTTCTGAAGCAATTCTACTACAGCAACAGGGGGCTTTTCGCTGCTCATTGTCCCGCAAACCGGGGCGATTCAGCCAAGATCAAACCAGCGGCTGGGCTTCTCCTGGTGCAGGACCGAGAACCTGCCGGCAATCGAGGGATCGAAGGAATCGAGTGCGGACCTGACGTGTTGCGGATCATTGTTCTTCTCGCTGATGTGCGCCGCCACAAGGTGCTTCCAGTTCTGGTGGTCGAGCTGGTCCAGAAGGCCGATCGACTGCGCATTGCTGAGATGACCGTGGTCGCCGCCGACCCTGAGCTGCAGGGATCTCGGGTATGGCCCGTTACGCAACATCTGCTGGTCGTGGTTGAATTCCAGCAGCAGGGCGTCGAGTCGTTGCAGCTGCGATACGATATGCGAGGTGATCGAACCTGCATCGGTCAGGATACCCATCCGCTTGCGACTGCCGGAGAAAACATACTGGCAGGGTTCGGCCGCGTCATGGGGAACGGTGAATGGCGTGATGCGCATGTCGCCGATTCGGAAATCGCCGCTGTTGGCATTGATCTGGTGCAACTCGCTGGTTTCAGCCCATTTGCTGCCACGCAGTGTGCCGGCAGTGCCCCAGACAGGGATCGCGTGATATCGCGACAGCGCCTCTGCCCCGCGCAGATGATCTGAATGCTCGTGCGTCAGCAGTATGGCATCGATATCGTCACAAGCCAGACCGACGAGCGAGAGACGGCGCTGCAACTCCTTGCGGGAAAAACCGCAGTCGATCAGCAGAAGGGTCTCCCCTGACTGCAGCAGCGTGGCATTGCCGCGACTGCCGCTGCCGAGAGAGAGAAAGCGCATCCGGGCGTGCGGGCCCTAGCGCAGCTGCTCGTGCAGCAGGGAGAGGATCCGTGATGCGGTCTGGGCTGGTGCCGCCGTACCGTCCTTGTTCTGCACAGTCACAGTTGTCGGCTCGCCTGCACCGCTGATATTGACGATGTATTGCTTGCTCTCGCTGCCCTTGTCAGAGCTCCAGAACGCGAGGCCCGACAGCCATCCCGTGTCTTCCACGTCATCGGATGGGTCGTTGTAACGCACATAGTAGTTTCCTCCGCTGCGATTGCGGTCCTCGACCGTGAAACCGACACGGTTGAGCGCAATGCCGACGAGGCGCCAGCTGCGGGCAAAGTCAGTATGAACCGTCATGTAAGGCGAGCCGCTACCCGTGTAGAGCGTCGACATGCTCTTCGATGTGGTACCTGCCGTGCTTCCAAGCTGCTGCCCGGCAGTGGCCTCGGAGCTGCCCATGAAGGCAATGAGTCTCTGCAGCATGACGGCCTCGAGCTCCTGATCAGACCCGGAGGGAATCCAGACACTCTGGTCGGTCTCTGTGTCGCCAACGCCGGAGACGAGCTGCTCTTTCATGCCGGAGTGGGTCAGGAAGAGTTCCGTCACGCCGCGCGTGCTGCCACGCTCGAGCCTGACGCGATACTGGTCACGCGTGCCTGTCGCATAGAGCCCGTCGACGGCCTTGCGCAGGAAATTGGTGATCATGTCCGTCTTGATGTCGGCGCGGTTCTCGATCCAGGCGGTCCGCATGACACCGGCGGAGGGGTCCTGCTCGACGAGCAGAATCCCGTTCTCCTGCCAGAAATCCAGCACTCTGTCCCAGACTGACTCGGCGGGTGCCTGGATCACCAGCCAGCGTTTGTCACCGTCGCGACGCACCTCGATCTCCGGACTCTCTGGCAGCACACTGCGGTTGCTCCTGCCACTGGTGGTCCCGGTACCGCTCCTGGCGGCCTGGTACTCCGAATAGGTGGTCACGGCCGGACTCGCACCGGTAAAGGCCACACCACCCTGGGAAATGGCATCGCGGGAAAGGTCTGGCGGCAATTCGAGCGCGTTCTCCGCCTGACGGGACTTTTTGTACTCAACCCGCTTGTCGGGCAGGATGTTACCCTCGTTGTAAGTCGTGCACGCACCCAGTGCCAGCACAGCGAGCGCGATCACTAGCATGCGGATTGGAGAATCATTCATTATTTTCACCATCGGTTCCTGTTACAGCTCCGCGTGCTCGAGTGCTTCGCGGACAGCTGTGTGGTATTCATCGTCGAGCCAGGTCAGGGGCAGGCGTATTCCGACACCGATACGCTTCATCTCGGCCAGGGCCCACTTCACCGGGATCGGGCTGCTCTCGATGAAAAGTCGATCGTGCAGTAACGCGAGTTTCTCGTCGATCGCCGCGGCTCTCTCTCTGTCACCCTCCATGGCAGCCTGGATCATCTGGTGCATCCCGGCCGGTGCGACATTGGCCGTGACGGAGATGACGCCATTGCCTCCGTTGAGGACAAACTGGCGAGCGGTATCATCGTTGCCACTGTAGAGTGCGAACTCCTTGCCACAGGCCTCGCGTAATTTGGCAACCCGTTCCGGGCCATCCGCAGACGCTTCCTTGAGACCGACGATATTGGGAAGTTCACTGAGCCGGACCACAGTTTCGACATTCATGTCTACTGCCGTGCGACCCGGCACATTATAGAGAATCTGGGGTATCTCGACAGTCTCGGAGATTACCCTGTAATGCAGGAACAGGCCCTCTTGTGTGGGCTTGTTGTAATAGGGCGTCACGAGCAGGGCCGCATCTGCACCAGCGCTTGCAGCGAATCGGGTCAGCGAGATTGCCTCACTGGTCGAATTGGCGCCGGTACCCGCGATGATCGGCAGGCGGCCTGCAGCGAATTCGATCGTTCGCTCGATGACTTCGCAGTGTTCGTCGTGGTTGAGCGTTGCGGATTCACCGGTTGTACCCACTGAAACGATGGCATCAGTGCCCGAGTCGACGTGCCAGTCGATGAGCTTTTGCAAGCTGTCGTAATCGATGGCGCCATCGGCATGCATCGGGGTGACAATAGCGACAATGCTTCCAGAAATCATTCATGGAGTCCGGTGAACAGAATATCGGGATTTTACCGTGCCCTTCGATCGATGAACAACAAAGATTGGGACAGCGCAAAAAACCCCTGCTTTCAGGGTTGTAACAGCGCGATTTTCTCGATTAGCGGGGTAATCACAGGTTCGATCTTGCGTCGCATGAGGCTCCCGATCGCCGTGGTATCGCGCAACACCGGGCGCAGTACCCCGTACCCCAGACCAGACAGCAGATACATCACCTCAACGAGGTCGGCACAGTCGGGGCATTCTTCGAGAACCTCTGTTACCGCCTGCACGGGTTCAGCCATGCTCGATGCTGCATCCTGCTCGAGCATTTCAAGAGTCAGGTCCACCCTCTCCCCGGGACGCATATCGGAGAAATAGTGGGCAAGGTTGTCGAGCGTCGCTGTGACCATCTCCTGGGTACCTGGCTTTTTAAGCACGCGCACGACAGTTTCGAGAAACGCCTGGCCCGGAGGGGAGAGGACTTTCAAGAGCAGTGCTGCAATCCTGTTTTTCGGGGCGATACCGGCAAGTCGCGCCTGCAGCTCGAGGTATCGTGCCGACGCCGCTCTCTGTTCGGGAATGTCATCCGGACAGGCAGAGAGGAAGCCGACATAGTAGGCCGGCTTGCGCTTGGCACGCTTCCAGAGTTCCTGCTTCAGGGCATCACTGATGAGTCCGGGTTTGAGCACCAGCGAGACAGTGATCATCATCTGTTCGATCTCGCTCTCGAACGGCAGGTACTCAACAAGATACTCCGCAAGGACAGGCCCCATCTCCCCTTCACTGACTGCCTCGCGCATGAGCATCCGGCGTGCGTTCTCGGCGTCCTCCATGGCCCACCAGGCACGGCGAGCAAGCTCGTCGGTAATGCCCGGGGCACAGACAACAGCCACGACAGCCTCGGGCTCGCCGAGCAGCAGTAACTGGTCAAGGTTGTCATCGCGCATCTGCCCCATGCGCGTCCAGCGCTGCAGGTAGACAGGATAGCCTCCCGGAGAACCCAGGACATGGCCGGAGAGCATCTCCTTGACACGCCTGAGGTACTGTTCGTCGCGACAGTTGGGATTCAGCTTGACCTGCACCTCCTCTCTTTCCCCGGTGAGGCCGTAGAGTGTCATGGATGACTCATGGATACGGATAGCCAGCGGTTTGTTGGCAAGCAGCACATTGATTCGCAGATTGTCTTCGGCGGCCAGGTCCATGGACGAAGTATCGGGTCAGTCTGCTTTCGGTGGAACGTAGTTGACGTCCCTGGGATTGAGAAAAATGAACTGGTGCTGTCCGTCGTCCATCTCGACGAAGTCGAGCGTGGTTTCATCCAGCAAGGGCACATATTCGGGCGCCATCACAATCTCGACACCGGACTGTCTGAAGCTGATATCGTCATCGCTGACAGCATCGAAACCCATCCTGTAATCAAACGAGCCGTCATCGTGCCTGACTGCAGCCAGGCGCAAGGCCATGCCTTCCGCTCCGCCCCGTGACGCGGCGCTCCTGATCTGCTCTGCTGCCGACTCTGTTACTGTAAACATATCAACCTCTCGTCATTCATTTATCTGCAGTTTCGTACATGCTGAACGAAACGCCTTGCCCAGTGATGCCCCTCGACATCGCGCAGGTGGGTATAACCGGCCAGAACGTTCTTGTAGATAATGCCGTCCTTTTCACCATCGATACCATGCCCGCGATGCATACGGTAGGCAAACTGCAGGGCCGGATCGACCTGCTCCAGGTGCGAATAGTGGAATTCGTGTGCCGGGACCAGGGTCTCCTCTCCCGCTGTTCGTGGCCATGGATGTGACGGCGCCTCCTCGATGCGCACGTAACCCCGACCCTGCGGGCGGCTGTCCATGACCACGTCGGCGGCTATTATACCCGCCATTTCGCAAGAGCTGTCATTCCAGCGGATTGATCTGCACAGATACATGAGACCACCACATTCCGCATAGATCACGCCACCGGCCTCGGCAAAGGCCGCCACACTTCGCCGCATCGCAACATTCGCCTCGAGCTCTTGCATCATGGTCTCGGGAAACCCGCCACCAATGAAGAGAGCGTCGACTTGCGGCAATGACTCGTCATTGATGGCATCGAACCAGATGAGCTCCGCACCCGCGGCACGCAGGGCATGCAGATCTCCTGGGTAGTAGAAACCGAAGGCCGCATCCTTCGCGATACCGATTGTCACGTCCGGCGACGGGAGTTCGGGCACAGCCGGTCCGAGGGGGACTGCGGGCGCCATCGCAGCGACTGCCATAATGCTGTCGAGATCGACGCCTTCTGCAACACCGTGCGCAATGCGTGATATGACCCGTTGCGCCTCCTCATGTTCGTTACTCGGCATCAGGCCCAGGTGGCGTTCATCGATCACAAGTTCGCTCGATCTGCCGACGGCGCCGAGAACGGGGATGTCCGTGTAGGTCTGGACGGCCTTGCGCAGTTTGGCCTCGTGACGCGCACCACCGACCTGGTTGAGGATGACGCCCGCAATCTGCACTTCCGGATCGAAGGTTGCATAGCCATGCAGCAGTGGTGCAATTCCGCGCGTGATGCCACGAGTGTCGATGACCAGAACAACAGGTGCCCCGAGCAGGTTCGCCATCGCCGCGTTACTGTCTGAACCGTCGGTACTGATGCCGTCGAAAAGTCCCTTGTTACCCTCGATGAGACCGAGATCGGCACCCTGCATGCGACTCTGGAAGAGCCGGTTGTTGGCCGCCGGGGATTCCATGTAGACATCAAGGTTGTAACAGGGGCGACCCGCAGCAGCGCCAAGCCAGAGCGGATCGATATAGTCGGGGCCCTTCTTGAAAGGCTGGACAGTCAGCCCCCTGGCACCGGCCAGTGCAGCGCAGAGGCCGATACTCAAGGTTGTCTTGCCCGATGACTTGTGGGCCGCTGAAAGATAGAGATAACCCATGGCGGGGAGTCTACAAGAAAAAACGCGGAGTAAATCCGCGTTTTTTTCGTGATCGCAGGAGCTCTGTCAGGCTGCCGAATGGGGATCTGCAATCTTGTCTTCAAGAGAGACCGGCAGGATCTTCAGCATGCGCACGCCGATGACGGTAATGATGAGCGCAACGCTGACACCTCCGATCCCCAGCAGTACCTCGGGCAGCGAGGGAGTGTAGGCTGCGATCGCACCACCGACGCCATCATAAAAACCGGTATCGATGATGGTCTTGTCAGGGAAGAGTGACATCGGGAAGGCCTGGCCGCCGATAATGATGACATACATGGTTGCCAGCCCGCCGAGGATGACCATCAATGATGCCGCGCTCAGCCAGCTGCGCTGCATACCGAGCGCCGGATGAAAGAGGATTGCGAGTGGCAACAGTCCGCCGACCAGCACCTGCCCAACCCAGAACATCACGGTGTAGATACCGCCCTCAAGCAGGATAAAGGCCTCGAAGGCGTGATTTTCAGTCCCATAGAGGTTTGTCAGATGATAAATCACCATGAAGAAGAGATTTGCTGCGACGAAGATACCGAGCAGGTTTTTAAGGCGCAGCATGACAGCGTCACCCAGGGGCCGCTGGTCACGCCTGAAGGCATCCATGAGTACAAGGATGTAGATCGCCATGCCGAAACCGAAGGACATGATGATGAACCAGGGCGCCATGATTGCCGCATCGTATCCCTGGCGTGCCACGAGAAATCCAAAGATGGAGCCGGTACCCATGGTGAGGATCAGGCGCCAGATGAAAGCTGCCATGCCGGCGGTCTTGTAGTAGCGATTCACCTTGCGATCCATGATGGTCCAGAGGTAGATCGCAACAATGGCGATAAAACCGTTGTAGAGAATGATATTCCAGGCGAAGATCGACTTGAAGTTGTACGTCGTCATTGCAACGATCAATCGCTCCGGGCGTCCAAGGTCGAGTACGAGGACGAGTAGTCCGCCGATGAGCAGGGCAATCGCCAGCAAACCGGAGAGCGGTGCCAGCGGCTTGTAGATCTTCTTGTTGAAGACGGAGCCGATCGAGGCGACATTCAGCGCGCCGGATGCAGCCACGATGAGGAATACGGCAAAAACGTGCGGCATACCCCAGACGATCTGGTTATTCATGCCAGTGACCCAGTGGCCATTGTGCTCCATGTAGAACGCCGCCAGTCCGCCAACACCGGCGATGGCGGCAAGCACTGCGAGGATCAGCCAGTATTTCGGGCTGTCTATGCCCCACTCTTTGTAGAAAATTTTCTTCATCTCTGCTCTCGCTTACACGCCGCTGTAACGGACACCCGTGTTGAGTTTCAGATCGGCACGGATCTGGACAGTCGGGTAACTGGCAAGCGCCTGTGATACTTCACTGTTCGGATCATTGAGATCGCCGAAGATGATCGCTTTCTCGGGACATGCATCCTGACAGGCAGTGGTCGTCTGCCCGTTGTCGAGACGATGCACGCAGAAGTTGCAGGATTCGACGCAACCCTTGCCGCGTGGCGCGAGGCTCGGCTTGATATCGACGTTCTCGTGGATGAACGAACGCGCCTTGTAGGGGCAGGCCATCATGCAGTAGCGGCAGCCGATACAGGTGTGGCGGTCGACCATGACGATACCGTCGGCACGACGAAAGGAGGCCCCCGTCGGGCAGACATCCTGGCATGGCGGATGTTCGCAATGCTGGCACATCATCGGCAGGTTCGTAACATGCCCCGTGAGGTTGTCCTGTACCTTGACAGTGCGGATCCACTTGGGACGTTGCTGGTCCCAGGTCGACTCATCCGCGCCCTCGGGCATGCTGTAGGCTGTCAGCCCGTTTTCCTCGTTACAGGCCTCGACGCATTCGTTGCAACCATCGGCGCACTTGCTGGTGTCGATCATCATGCCCCAGCGGACCTTGTCGGTCACAGGCTCGTTTCTCGGCGTGGCTTGCGCAGTATGCAGGACGACACCAGGTGCAACGGTGGCAACTGCAGTGGCCGCACTCTTCTTCAGAAAATCGCGACGGTTCTGGTCAGGTTGATCTTGTTTACTCACTTCGCCTTTCCTCTGCCTGCTCATTCCGTCGGAACCGCGGCATGACACTGGAAACAGTTGAGCTTGACACCCGTGAATGCGTGGCAACTCGCGCAGAACTGCTTGCCGTCCGGGCCTTCCATTGCGTTAACCGGAACATGTTTGCCGTTCTCGGTGTTGGAATGACAGGCAACGCACTCGGAGAGACTTCCGTCGACGGTGCGAATTCCCTCATGGACGGTAAAATCACGATCCTTCTTGAGCAGAACCATGTGATTATTGCGCATCCACTGGGTTTCACGGACGCACTGACCGCCTGACCTGGCGGATTCTGCGGCCTTGGAGTTTGTGGTCTCTCTCCAGTTGGGGCCGGCCTGGCTGACACTGGCGATGGACATGACCATCGCCAGCACAATCAGTGCGAGTCCCTTGAGTTTGATGCGATATGACATCAGCAACTCCGCTCGTTATTCGCCAAGACCCATCTTGATGTAGCCGGTCGGGCAGACATCGGAACAGATGTGGCAACCGATGCAGCGATCGTAGTCGGTATCGACGTAACGGCCGGTCGTAGCCTGGTCCTTCTTCACGCGGAATACTGCATCCTGCGGGCAGAAGATGACGCAGTTGTCGCATTCGAAACACATTCCGCAGCTCATGCAACGCTTGGCTTCATCCTGGGCCTCCGCCTCATCAAAACAGATCAGACGCTCCTTGAAATGACCCAGGACCTCGTCAGCAGTCGGCACTTCCTCGCGACGCTTGTTGCGCTCGTGGTATGCGAAGTGACCCAGGAAGAGCTCATCGTGCGGAATGATTTCAGCAAAAGAACGGTCTTCGTAGTTGTGGATCGCCCAGTTACCGGAAGAGGTGCCACGCAGGTCACCGCGCTCTTCGATGTCGAAATGACCGGGATTGAGACCGGCTTCGACGAGCTTGTCTTCGAGGTCGAAGTGATGCACGTCAACCTTCGGACGACGCGCAAGGTCGATCTTGCCGTTGTCGAGATAGTCGTGGATGCTGTCGACCGCGATCGATGCCTGGCCGATGGCCGTGGTCAGCAGATGCGGACGCACGATGTCGCCGGCAACGAAGTGGCCAGGACGATTCGGGTACTGGTAGAACTTGTCAGCATCCATGAGGTTGCGATCGTTGGCAAGATCCTCGAGACCGTTCATGTCACCGCCCTGGCCGATGGCCGATACGATGAGGTCCGCCTCGAGCAGCTGCTCGGTGCCCTCGACGGGGACCGGGCGGCCGTCTTCCATGGAGCACTTGGCAATTCTCAGGCCGGTTGCGCGTCCGTCTTCGCCGATCTCCAGCCCGACAGGCATGACGCCGTCGAGAATAGTGACACCCTCGTGCAGCGCATCGTTGACCTCGTGCTCGGCGGCAGTCATGTTCTCTTTGGGGAACAGCGAGGTAAGCGTGACGTCCGAGCCCATGCTCGCAGCAGTCACGGCAGTGTCGTGCGAAACGAAACCGTCATTGATCACGAGCTCGGGACGCTCGGCCGGGTTGGTGTTCTGGATGTTACCGAGACGGCGCGCAACAGAGACGACGTCGATCGAGGTATCACCACCACCGACACAGACAACCCGGTCTGCCGTGACTTTCATGCGGCCTTCGTTGAAGGCTTTCAGGAAGGCAACACCGGAGACACAGTTGGGTGCATCATCCCAGCCCTCGAGAGGCAGACCGCGGCCTGTCCAG
>JASFPB010000045.1:0-10917 GCA_050116235.1 Chromatiales bacterium
GAGGTGTGGGCAATGCCGTCCTTAAACGCCTGACTGCCACCGCGGCACAACCGATTCCCGTTATCCTTTTGCTGTTCGACTAGCGGTCATGGTGGCTCACTACAATGACTCGGCAGGCTGTCTTGTGCGATGAATACCCCTGGGGAGAAAGTTGATCGTTTAATTATTTAAAATAATTGCCAAGTAGTTTATGGACGATTCGAGTTAGGTATCATATTCTGGCTTGCCGATTTTTTGCAAAACGATGCGAGCGCATAATTTTTGACTAACTCGTGCTCACAGCGTCAAAAGGCGAAATATCTTTAGTGTCTCTCACCGTGATCTGCTTCACGAACGGACGGTCCTCGACGTGGGCCAGTGTTGTAATGATCAGCAAATTTTTCTTCCAGTTCACGAGCATTTTCAAGGTTTACCCACTGACGAAGCAGTAGACGTTTCTTTTCGGGATCATCGTGATCGATAAATGAGCCGCGGTTGTGGAGAACGGTATTATTATTCAGGAAAGCGATATCCCCGGCCTCCAGGTAGATATCGAAGCGGATATCATCGCGCATCGCTAATTCGGCCACATAATTAATTGCGTCTTTTTCAAGGTCACTCAGAGGATCGACGCCTGGTAATTGTTCTGCAGTCAAAATCGCTTTTTGGTTATAACGACAGCTCAACATGTCATCGTAATAACTGAAAACCGGAACGCGGTGAGCTGTAATGTCTTTATGCGGCCCTACAGGGCCGTTTCCACGAATGTTATAATGAAATCCGGTATAAAGAGGTTCAAGATACTCAGGGTGGGCATCGACCAGCTCGTTATAAACAGCCATTGTGCAGGAGATATTGTTCACCCCCCCTTCTTTGGCAGGGTGCACGCACAACAGCGTGACAAGATCGCCGGAATCACAGTGTGGCGTCAACTGGGCATTGGTTGTGTAACCACGCACGCTGATATCAGTGTAATTACCGCCACGGTCGGCGACATGATCGATAAGAGTGCCTCTCGTGTCCTGGTTGATCATCTCGCCAAAGTACGAAGTGATGCCCGCATAAATTATTTCGATATCTTCAATGCTTAAGCCCTGGATAGGAACACCACGCAGGACAGAGAAGCCGAAACCTTTGTCCAGATCACGCTGCATAGTCTTGAACAAATCTCCAAGAGTTGGCAGCGGAAAATCAGCTTTCGTAATGGTCTTGACAGTACAGTTGTTCTGCTTGGCTTGCTCAAGAGCCGAGAGAATTTCTTTCTGTTGTGTTTCTGGAATAGAGTTCAACCATGAGGAATCTTGCTGCAAATCTTTTGCATACCATATTGTCTTGTCGGTTACCTTACCCTCTATTTTGTTGATCGCCATTTAACGATTACTCCCACAAATAACAGATTCCAAATAAGTTTTGGACTGTTTTGATCATCGATTGCCCTGAGGGGGAATATAGGCAGCATAAACGCCCTTTTCCAAGTTTTCCAGATACACCCCCAGGTCAACAGATAGCAAGCAAGCCGTTTCTTCGAGACGATTTTGACCTGAATCCGCCTCCTAATTCAAAAAATACCCGCATTTTACTGCAGTTTTCCGACTCTTTTTCACCCACAGGCCGAGCGCGGCCCGGCGTTCAGCCGGCGTGGGCTCGTCCGAATCTCTCTGTGCGAGGCGCTCGCCTCCCCTGAAGCTCTTAGCCGGTGTCACCCGCGCGCGGTACTTGCACTTCGGCGCAAAGCCCCCGTGGAAGCACATCAGGTTGACCCGCGGTTTCGGCACCAAGGCTGCCAGGCGGGCAATGAAGTCCAGTGGCTTAAAGATGACGTGCGTGGTGCCATCGCGGAAAGGCGTCTTCAGCTGGATCGCTCCTGCGCATCCCTGCGCCCGCGACACCTGTGAATCCGTTCACGTCCTAACGGACGTTGCCATTTGGACTTAGCGACAGGCGCTTTTCCGCGAACGCCGACCGGCTGATATAGCGGCACAGCCCTTCGAGCTTCTTGCGTTCATCCACTCGCGCTGCGACAACGGCGTGCAGGGAAAACCCGGCGACCTTGCCGACCCCGTCAGCGAACGGCTCGTCACTCGCCGGCAGCGTCTGCAGTGTGAACACCTTGCGGCCCTGTTGCGGCCCGATAGCGATGCGGTAGATGATCGACGAACCCAGTAGCTGTTCCATCGGCCCGGCCTCGGGTTCGTCGCCGGCCAGGTAGCTGTTCTCCACATCCCGCTCCAACAAGCCCTGCCGCTCGAGATACCGGCCAATGCGCAACGCAAGGGTTTGAGTTAATCGGGCGAGTTCGGCACCGCTCGGTGCCTTCACCCAGCGGAAGCGCAGCGCGCTTGATGCACTGGGCCATACTATTTCCGGCAAGACACTGCAAATCGCCTGTGTCTACGGGGATTTCACGCCAAGGCTGCAACAGAGACTCGCACCGGATGCACGGCTGGATGTCGTGGATGTGCTGCCAATCCAGCTCGACAATCTCGACCGCAAGCTCGACGGCAGCGAACAGGTCCGGCTGTTTTGCTCGAACTCCGAGGATCTCGAATTTGCCGAAAATGCCTCATACGAACAGGTAATCCTCTTTTTCCTGCTCCATGAGCTGCCCGAGGAGACACGCCTGTCGACCCTGAAAGAAGCACTTCGCGTCCTGAAGCCCGGTGGGAAACTCTTGGTTGTCGACTACCACAAGCCGCATGCCTGGAATCCGCTGCGATATCTCATGAGACCGCTGCTCGCCTGGCTCGAACCCTTTGCGCTTGCAGTCTGGCAACGGGAGCTGTCGGAATTCATTCCGGTATCGTACGACGAATACAGCATCGCCAAGTCAACCTTCTTCGGCGCGCTCTACCAGCAAGTCGTCTTCACGCGCCGCTGAGAGATTTCGTACCTTTTCGGGACAACAGGCAACTCTCTCTCAGTCGCACTGCTCAGGCTCTTCATCATCGGACTTCGTGGTGAAGATGGTCACAAGGAATGTCGAGATCAGGATCACCGGTGCAAAAAAGAAGAGCAGCATCCCGAAGACAGTGAAAATATGGTTGATATTGGCCACTGGCGGAATCAACTTCAGCCCGGCAAACATCATGAGAATACCCCCCATGAAGAAGGCGAAGGAGAAAAGGATCCCTTCCTTGACGTTGCGACATCCGAAAAGTAGCAGCTTTTTTTTCGTCATTCTCCCTCCCCTCAGTTGACGTCGGCCGTGATCTCAGGCGGTTCAACCTCGCCCTTCAGGATCTTGTCGGCCATGCCAGGTTCAAGTCCAAATTCCTCTTCGATCATGCGATTCCAGGCATCACGCTTGAAAGTCTCCTTGCCGGGAACCTTGCGATGGACCAGGTTGATGTGGCAATCGATACAACTCTTGCCGACTGCATCTTCCTTATGAATCTTCGCAGTATCGGCCCTGCTGCCAACGATCGCCTCTTGCACGTGACAGCGACCGCAGGTTTCAGAATCGCGCTTCCTGAACCATTCGCGGGCCTTGAACGCTGCTTCCGGCAGGTGCAGGTTGTTGACCACGGGATTGTCATAATCCGGACCGAAGAGCTGCTTGAAGAGGTCTTTGGTTCCCATGACATGATCCAGGGTCGCTGATAAGACGCCTTCCGAGACATGGCAATCACCACAGGAGGCACGCACCCCGGAGATCGGCATGTAGTGACTCGATTGTCTGTAGGGTGAGGCCGTAAGTTCCATGGAATGACAGGTCGTGCAAAATTCTTCCGTACTCGTTTGGTGATCGAACTCGATCAACATCAACATGAAGACCACGCCGGAACCGAATGCGATGACCAGCGCCGTGACGACCCGACGGGTAATAATGGCGGGAACAGCGAATTTAATCATCGCCGGATTTCCTTGTACCGTAGCCGAGAATCGGATTTCCTTTCTCCGGGTTGTCGAGCCAGCCATGATGCTCTTTCACATCGCTCACATAGCGGCTGATCAGGACATCAGCCTCGTCGCCAGCCACGGCTCTCACCTGTGGCAGAAACTTCGAGTAGAAATTGCGACTCACGAGGTACATACCTTCCCACCAGGTATGGTTCGGACTTGCCATGGCAGCACCATGCCGTGCTCTCGCTCCCTCGTCATGCCAGAGTTCCCAGTAGGTGAACTCGATGGGCTCATCAAACGGCGCAGGCGTCAGCAGGCCCTTGTCATAGAGATCGAGCATGATTGACTGCGCCGGTTTCCCGAACTTCTCGTTATAGAGCTCCACCACGGAGTCAAACTGATCCATGAAACTGGTGGCAAAATTTTTGCCGTGACACTCGAGACAGACCATGCGCATCGCCTTTCTGCGTCTGTCAGGCGTCACCACGACCTTGACCTTTCCCGCGCTGCCGTCGATCTTCGTATGTTCCGTCCCCCTGTCCGGCACGGGTTGCGATGCAGGAATCTCGCTCTTGTCTCCATCCTCGTACATCACGAGATACTGTTTCTCGGAGACCGGTGTATTGAGATTCCAGGCATTGCGCATGCCGACGTCATGATTGGAGGGCAGCTTCCCGGCCGCCCCCATATGACAGGTCACGCATGTCGGCGCACTGACATAATCCTTGCCTGCTATCCAGCTGTCCGAGTCAAGATTCATCTTCTCCTTGTGAGCGAAATAGGCCATGCCATGCTTGGATGCTTCATATATCGCGCGATCCGGGGAATCCGGACCAGAGTGGCAGCGCATACATGAAGCGGGATCACGCGCCTGTGCCTTCGAGAAAGCATGACGGCCATGGCAGGAGCTGCAGGATCCTTTCGAGCCATCAGGATTGATGCGCCCTATCCCGGAGTTGGGCCAGGTTGCCGTATCCAGTGTGCCGTCTCCCTTGACCTTCACCTCTGAACCGTGACACTGGGCACAACCGGCATCGATGATCGCCCTTCCACCAAGGTTGGCGGCCATGACAGGCATGCGATCGGTGATCAGGCTCACCGCATTGGCGTGTACCGAGCTGCTGTTCTGCTCGGTTTCAACCACATGGCAGCGTCCGCAATCCTTCGGTGAAACGATGGTGGCGATCGTGAAGCCCTCGTGCTGGATGGCATCAACGTCACTTGCATCAGCCTGGTGGCAATCGAGACAGTTCATACCGACCTCGGCATGCCTGCTTTGTCGCCACTGCTCGGCGAGACCCGCGGATGTCTTGGTATGGCACTTGACGCACTCCTTGCCCTCCTCGATGCCCCAGTTGGAAGAATCCAGCTCGACCTCTGCAGCCTGCAGCTGGCCACAGATCATCAGCAGGCAAGCTGCAGGCAAGAGCCTCAGCCTCTCTTGAACAGTTTTCATGAACACTCTGGCGATCTCCAAAACTCAATTTCCACGGGACTGTTTATTTCGTCGAACCACCGTCTTTCCCGGAATGCTTTCCAGTCTCCATCGCGCGAATGTCACCCATATTCCTGCCCGTGGTCAGTGCCTGATAGGGGTGCGCAATCTTGCATTCCTGCTGGAGTCGGAAAGGGCGATCTGGAGAAACGTGCTTCGCCCTACCCCGCCCCGCCCTAACTCGGGCGGGGGGCGGGACAGAGAAGCCTGTCAGAGCTTGACTTCGGCGACAGCGATCGACACCGGATCAGTCAGCTCCTTGGGCAAATGCGTGAACTTCTCGACCAGTCCGGGCCAGAGCAGGTTGTAGAACAGCTCGCCGCGAACAAGGACCGCGTCCTTCGCCGGAATGTCATAGCTCAGTTCCCTGGTCTCGAAAGGTTTCAGGCGTGTATCGGGACCGAGCTTGGTTGCAACCGGCGGAAGCGCATGCATATCATTGTCATCATAGAGTTCATACATCAGGTAGGCTTGCGGATCCTCCTTGGCCGGGTGACCCTTTGCATTCTCCCAGACAACGTTTCCGCTGGCATCGTAGGCAGTGAGTTTCAGGTAGATGTTCCTGAAGGGAGCACCTGTCGGGAGACTGTGTGGCTGCATGTTGCGCATGTAAACAGCCGTTTTGAGAGTGTCGCCCTCGGGTACTGCCATCACCTTGAACACGACGGAACGCTTGAGCATGGCATGGTCATGTCCGCCACCCATGCCATGATCGACAATGCCGCCAGCCACGGGCATATGGCATGCCAGGCAATCGGTCTTGCTCTTGGCTTCCATGAACTCGTCACCGGTTGCGCAAAGCGGGACCTGCTTGGAGTTGGAACGCTTGTCATGGCAACCCATGCAGGCATCGGATGTCCGCATCTGCTGGGCGTTGCTCTGCATCGGTAGCGATGGAATCTCCTGGCCATCCAGGGTAACAGGCTTGCCAAGATGCGGGTTCGGCTTCTTGTCGCTGTCTGCCTCGAGCGCGCCCCCGAACGGGTCATCCGAGGCGCCTGAGGCCTTGAGCATGGCAAGCTCCTGGTTCATGCCAGAGGGCGCCTGGATGGAGTCGGATATCTCGTAGGCTTTCAGGCCGAGCTGCGGTTTGCCATCCGGGCCGTCAGTCCCCTTGAACTTTGCCAGCGTATGACAGGCCACGCAATTTACCCCTTCCGAGTATGCTGCCATGGCATCGAGCTTGGTCTTCTTGTCACGTGCAGCGTTCGGTGCATGGCACTGCAGGCAGACGGGATATTTCCCGTTCTTCATCTTGACCCCTTCCTGTGTGGGATCGCCGACCACCTTCTTGTAAAAGGTCGCATGAATGGGATCCTCCATGGCACTGCTCTGCGCATGCATCGACCCCTTCCACTGTTTGTAAATCTCCTTGTGACAGAGTTGACAGGTTTCCGAGGAGACATGGTGCAGCGGCTTGTCAGCGGAGAAGACAGGAAGTGTCCAGCCCAATCCGAGAATCAGTCCGAAGAGCGCCAGTAGGACTGGCAGGTGGTAAGAGAAGGCTTTTTTATTCATTGGTTCCCCCTTTGTGATGATCCGGAATCCTCTCTCCTGATCATTCACAAACTTCAGTTTTTCGTAGAGTTTGTGAAGCGACTGGCGTGTTCCCTCTGCCAGATTGAGAAATATCAGTTAAACCCTAGACTGAACGGGGGCATTTTTCAGAGAAAGCGGAGAAGTTCTTGATCTGACGCAAGAAAGGCCAACCCGTCAACGGAGTTTCCTTCTCCTCGTGTGGAACAGGCAACCGGATGCCGGACCTGACAATGCTGCAGAAGAGGATTGCGCTTGCATCTCGTCCTGTGATGAAGCCGCAGAAAAGGGTGTATCTGCAATGCGGGCCTTTCCTGTTTTTTATATACTGCACCACTTATCCCAAACTCGAATTGATCACGATAATGACCATGTACCAGACCGACAACCTGCGCATCCAGGGCATCAAGGAAGTAGCGGCCCCCTCCGAGGTGCATGAGGCATTTCCGATCACGGAAGAAGCCGCAAAAACGGTCCACGATGCGCGCCAGTCGGTCCATGACATTCTGCATGGCAAGGATGACCGCATCGTCATCATCGTCGGTCCCTGTTCTGTCCACGACCCTGACGCCGCAATGGAATATGCCGGCAAACTCAAGTCGCTGCACGACGAACTGAAGAATGACCTGCATCTCATCATGCGGGTCTACTTCGAGAAACCGCGCACCACTGTCGGCTGGAAAGGCCTGATCAACGATCCCGATCTCAACGGCACCTTCAAGATCAACAAGGGGCTGCACCTGGCCCGTGAACTGCTGCTCAATCTCAACAACCTCGGCCTACCCACTGCCACCGAGTTTCTCGACCTGATCAGCCCGCAATACGTCGCCGACCTCATCAGCTGGGGAGCAATCGGCGCCAGGACAACCGAGAGCCAGGGCCACCGCGAGCTCGCCTCCGGCCTCTCCTGCCCCGTCGGTTTCAAGAACGGCACCGATGGTCGCCTGCAGATCGCGATCGATGCGATCCGGGCAGCCCAGCGCCCGCACCACTTCCTCTCGCTCACAAAGGCCGGCCATTCGGCCATCTTCTCAACCCGGGGAAACGAGGACTGCCATGTCATCCTGCGCGGCGGGAGTCGCCCGAACTACGATGCCGAGAGTGTCGACATCGCCGCCAAAGAGATGGAAGCAGCTGGTCTCAGGCCAAACCTCATGATCGATTTCAGCCATGCGAACAGCAAGAAGCAGCATGAGCGCCAGGTCGATGTGGGGCATGATGTGGCCCGGCAGATTGCGCATGGCGACAGGCGCATCATCGGCGCCATGATCGAAAGCCACCTTGTCGGAGGCAGGCAGGACAATACCGAAAAGGAGAAGCTGACTTACGGCCAGAGTATCACCGATGCCTGTATCAGCTGGGACATGACCGAGCCGCTGCTGCGTGAGCTCGCGGATGCAGTGCGTAAAAGGCGGGCATCGGGTAACGCATAAACGCGCATGGCCGGAATCTGCCGGCCCCCTCCAGGGCGATTGATTTGGTGTCATCGCGACACGCCGGGCGAATCCCGGCTAATCGTTCTGCGAAAAACAAAAGGATTGTTTTCTGTGGTACATAAAGATCTAATTTTCCTATGTCCACAACAGAGATCAAACACAGGCTGCATACCATCAGCAATGTCGATCGTGACACCGGCATTGCGAAGGACACGCTGTGAGTCTGGGAACGGCGATACGGCTTCCCCTCTCCCGCGCGCAACGACAAGGGCGAACGCCTCTATCCCGATGACCAGGTCAAACGGCTCATCACGATCCGCAAGCTGCTGGATCACGGCATGCGGCCAAACAGGGTCGTCACGCTTGATGCCATAGAACTTGCAGCACTTGCCAGTGATTACCTGGGTGCTGGTGTCGAGAAGGAGATGCCGGCGGATCTCGAGGAGTTACTGATTGCGGTCCGGGCATGCGACCTCGACAAGCTCGAAGTGCTGTTGCACAAGCAGCTTGCGCTGAGGGGGCTGGAGGCTTGCGTCACAGAGGTGATCTCACCACTCATGCACTGGATTGGCGAGCTCTGGGCCGCGGAGCGCATGGAAATCTACGAGGAGCATCTGCTCACCAGGCAGATTTATCGCTTCCTGGACCTCGTCATCTCCCGCACAAGCCTGCCAGCAAGAAACAACCCGGTGATCCTTGCGACCCTGCCGGGGGAGCAGAACGGTATCGGTTTACTCATGACAGAGGCAATACTACTGACACGCGGGATCCCTTCACTTAACCTGGGGACGCAAATCCCGATCCCTCAGATAGCCCTTGTTGCCGGAAAGGCCGGGGCACGCGCAGTCGCCCTCTCCTTCAGCGCCTCTTTTCCGCAGCGCAAGATCCGCTCCCTGCTGAGGGAGCTGCTTGACGCCACGCCCGAATCCCTGGGGCTGCTTGTCGGTGGTGCAGGCACACTGCAGATGAAGCAGGCTCCGGAGCGCATCCGGCTCATCCGGAGCTTTGACGAGTTACAGACGGGAGAGTAGTGCTGACAAGGTGCGCCCCCGGCCACTTCTACGAATCCGGGGCCGGCCTGAGGAGGCTGCTCCCCAGTCTCAGACTTCCTTGTAGATCTCCGCGCCCTGCTTGCGGAACTCCTCGGCCTTCTTCTTCATGCCCTCCTCGATGGCAACATCGATGTCGCCGATCTTCTGCGCTGCGGCGTAGTCACGCACATCCTGGGTGATTTTCATGGAGCAGAAATGCGGTCCGCACATGGAACAGAAATGAGCCACCTTGTGCGCCTGCGCAGGCATGGTCGCGTCGTGGAACTCGCGCGCACGCTCGGGATCGAGAGACAGGTTGAACTGGTCTTCCCAGCGAAACTCGAAGCGTGCCTTGGAGAGTGCATTGTCACGCACCTGCGCTCCGGGCAACCCCTTGGCAAGATCGGCCGCGTGCGCCGAGATCTTGTAGGCGATAATCCCGTCACGCACATCGTTCTTGTCCGGCAGGCCGAGGTGCTCCTTGGGTGTCACATAACAGAGCATTGCCGTGCCATACCAGCCGATCTGCGCCGCGCCGATGGCAGAGGTGATGTGGTCATAGGCTGGCGCAATATCGGTTGTCAGGGGGCCGAGGGTATAGAACGGCGCCTCGAAGCAATCTTCCAGCTCCTTCTCCATGTTCTCCTTGATCATCTGCATCGGCACATGCCCCGGGCCCTCGATCATGACCTGTACATCGTGCTCCCAGGCGATCTTCGTGAGCTCTCCGAGGGTTTCCAGTTCGCCGAACTGTGCAGCGTCATTGGCGTCTGCCAGGCAACCCGGTCGCAGACCATCACCCAGGGAGAAGGAGACGTCGTACGCCTTCATGATCTGGCAGATTTCCTCGAAGTGTGTGTAGAGGAAATTCTCCTCGTGGTGCGCAAGACACCACTTCGCCATGATGGAACCGCCACGGGAGACGATACCGGTAACACGCTCTGCTGTCAGCGGCACGTACTTGAGGCGCACACCGGCATGGATGGTGAAGTAGTCGACGCCCTGCTCCGCCTGCTCGATGAGCGTGTCGCGGAACATTTCCCAGGTCAGCTCCTCTGCCTTGCCATCGACTTTTTCAAGCGCCTGGTAAATGGGTACGGTGCCGATCGGCATGGGTGCATTGCGCAGGATCCATTCGCGGGTCTCGTGGATATTCTTGCCCGTCGAGAGGTCCATCAGGGTGTCACCGCCCCAGCGCGCCGACCAGACCATCTTCTCGACCTCCTCCTCGATGGAGGAAGTGACAGCCGAGTTACCAATGTTGGTATTGATTTTCACGCGGAAGTTACGCCCGATGATCATCGGCTCGAGTTCGGGGTGGTTGATATTAGCCGGGATGATTGCCCGTCCCGTTGCAACCTCCTGGCGCACGAATTCCGGCGTGATTGCATCCGGAAGGCTGGCGCCGAAATCCTGGCCGGGATGCTGCTTCAAAAGCTGTGCATAACGCGGATCATTGCGCATCTCGTCGAGCTTCTGGTTCTCGCGAATGGCGACATATTCCATTTCAGGGGTGATGATGCCCTGGCGCGCATAGTGCATCTGGGTGACGTTGCCGCCGGCCCGCGCCCTGCGTGGTGCGCGTATGTGCTCGAAG
>JASFPB010000046.1:0-10789 GCA_050116235.1 Chromatiales bacterium
ACTGCGGTGAAACGTGGCCTGGAATTCGACACGGGCCGGGGTGCCGGCAAGACACTGGGCCAGGTCTTGCGGGTCTATACCAATGCCGCCTACCCCCGGAACGGCTCGGAATGCTCCCAGGCAACCCGCGCTGCCCTGATGCAGCTCGCGGAAGAGATCGCGCTCGCCGGCGAGCATGCAAGGTCTGTACAGCTGCAGCGTCGCCAGCTGCCGACGCTGCGTACCGCTGTCGAATGGTATTTCTCCGAGGTCCAGAAGGAGATGACGCCAGTCCGCGACGCGCTGCTCGCACGGCTCAGTTAGCAGGCACCCCCGGATTCCTGCGCTGCTCTCCCCCTCTTCCCTCAACAGGCATGCCGGGCTGCTTTTTTGCTGCATGCTGCAAGATTTCCGGTTCGCCCGGGGTCTTCTAGTTCACATGGCCGCATACCGGCTGACACAACCACCAACAGAAGACGATGGCTAAACAGAAACGATTCGAACAGCTCGTGCAGCGCTACTCGACGGACATGTTCCGCTACGCTCTCTGGCTCTGCGGCAACAGGGAGATCGCCGAGGACCTGGTCCAGGAGGCATTCACCCGGGCGTGGAAAAACCTGCACCAGCTCAAGGACGGTAACAAGGAGAAAGCCTGGCTCATGACCATACTGCGCAACGAGAATGCACGGCGCTTTCAGCGGGTTCAGCCCGACCTCGTGGATATCGAGGACCACGCCTGGTCGATGAGCGCCGACGCCGGCCTCGAACCCGAAGAGCAGGTCGAACGCCGCATCCTCAGAAAGGCGATGCTGGACCTCGAGGAGGAATACCGGGAACCCCTGATCATGCAGGTGATTCACGGCTTCAGTTGCCGCGAGATCGCCGAGACACTCGAATTGACCGAGAACGCGGTCATGACGCGCATTTTTCGGGCCAAGCAAAAAGTGAAAGAGGCATTGACTGAACAAACTGCATCAGCGATGGCGAGGTTGTAACAATGAACGAACTTGAATTCAGAAAACGCTGCATCATCAATCCGGATGATTCCGAACCCGACTTCCAGGCGGCGCTCGAGAATGAGAATTACCGTCGCGTTCAGGCTGAATGTGCCGACTTTGACGTGAAGCTGTCGGGAGCACTCAGGGTCCCCGCACCGGAAGGGCTGCAGGATCGTATCCTCGCGGCCAATCGCCAGCCGTCATTTCTTGCGCGCTGGAAGAAAAAGTTTGCTGCCCTGACCAGCCTCATCGTGACCCTGGTGCTGGGCCTGACACTGCTGTTGCGCCCGCAGCTCGCGCTCTCGGACATGGTCATCGAGCATCTCTACCACGACATGGGCGTCATGCATTCGCGCGACATCATCCGGGAAGAAAAAGTCGACGAGATCGTGTCACACTTCGGCGCCGATCTTGAATCCAGTCTTATGGGTATCATCCGCTTCATCGAGGACTGCCGCTTCGCGGACCACAGGAAGGGGATTCACCTCGTCTACGACGGCCAGAACGGCCCGGTGACGGTTTTCTACATCCCGCATCGCACAATCGACCGCATGCAGGCGATCGGCAAGGACGAATTCCAGGGGATCATCTTCCCTCACCACGAGGGTGCAATGGCCATCGTCGGGGTCATCGGCGAGGATCTCAACAGCCAGAGAAGCAAGGTCGAGGCCGCGTTCAACTGGGACCGGGCATCCGGTCAGAGCTGAGAACAACCGCCAGAAAAAAGCCGGCGCATGGCGCCGGCTTTCTTTTTACCAGTGAACCGCGGTCAGCCGACAGATGCCGAAACGACATCGGCAATCTGTCGCGACAGGCGCTCGACCTGCTCGCTGCGGGCCCCCTCGACCATGACGCGAATCAGCGGCTCCGTTCCCGATGGCCGCAACAGCACCCGCCCCTCTTTGCCCAGATCGGCCTCGGCATCCCTGACGGCCGCCATAACCTCTTCGAGCTGCATCACGTCGCGGGCGACTGCGTCACCCAGTGAGACATTGATGAGTATCTGGGGACACTTTTCGACGCCTTCCACGAGCTCGTGCAGCGGTTGCCCTGTCTGCATGACTTCCGCGATCACCTGCAACGCCGAGATGATGCCGTCCCCCGTCGAGGTGCGGTCGAGACAGATGATATGGCCGGAAGGTTCGCCACCGAGATTCCACTGGTTCTGCAAAAGGCGCTCGATGATATAGCGGTCACCGACATCAGTCCGGTCGAGCCCGACACCCAGTTCCCCGAGTGCCAGCTCGAGACCGAGATTGGTCATCAGCGTGCCAACGACATTGCCGCGCAGCGCCTTTTCACGCAGGCGCGCCCTGGCAATGACATAGAGGATGTCGTCACCATCGACAAGCCTGCCATTCGCATCGACGAGCAAACAGCGGTCGCCATCACCGTCGAGCGCAATGCCCAGATCAGCCTGCTCCTCGAGCACACGCGCCTGCAGGGTTTCAGGGTGGGTGGAACCCACACCGTCGTTGATGTTGAGTCCGTCCGGGTCGGCGCCGATTGCGACAACTTTCGCACCGAGCTCGGTAAACACCTCGGGCGCAATGTGATAGGTCGCACCATTGGCGCAGTCGAGGACGATTTTCATGCCCTTGAGGCTCGTTGAGACGGGAATACTGCTCTTGCAGAACTCGATGTATCGGCCTGCCGCATCGTTGATGCGGCGTGCACGCCCGATCGACTCGGACTCGATGGTCTTCATCGGCTTGTCGAGTTCATCTTCGATGGCCAGCTCGACGTCATCGGGAAGTTTCTGACCCGTGCCCGAGAAGAACTTGATGCCGTTATCGTAGTAGGGGTTGTGCGAGGCACTGATGACAATACCGGCACGCGCATGAAATGTCTGGGTCAGGTAGGCAATACCCGGTGTCGGCATGGGGCCGGTCAGCAGCGCGTTCATGCCGGCTGCTGCAAGCCCGGCCTCGAGGGCCGCCTCGAACATGTAGCCGGAGATACGCGTATCCTTGCCAATCAGCACGCTGCCACCGGACTTGCCGAGCACGCGCCCTGCCGCCCAGCCGAGTTTGAGAACGAACTCCGGTGTGACCTTGTCCTCGCCAACCTTGCCGCGTATGCCATCGGTTCCAAAATATCTTCTCGTCATCAGAGCAGAGCCTCTACGATTTTCAGTGCGTCCACGGTTTCCCGGACATCGTGCACACGCAGGATATTTGCACCCTGCATGGCTGCGATGACTGCCGCCGAGACCGAGCCATGCAGGCGTCGATCCACAGGTGCATCACCGAGCAGCTGGCCGATCATGGACTTGCGGGAGATGCCGACGAGCAGCGGGTAGCCCTCACCGGCAAGCTGGCCGATATTCTTCAGCAAGACGAGGTTATGTTCAAGCGTCTTGCCAAAACCGAACCCCGGATCCAGCAGGATGCGCGAGGAGGCGATACCGGCCTTTTCGCAAACCGACGCGCGGTCGAGCAGGAAATCCCTGACCTCGCTGACCACGTCACCGTACTGCGGATTCGTCTGCATGGTGCGCGGCTCACCCTGCATGTGCATCAGGCAGAGAGCGACGTCACTGGCATCTCTGACGGCCTCGATGGCGCCTTTCGCGCGCAGCGCCATGACATCGTTGATCATGCCGGCTCCGGCAGTGATGGCTGCACGCATCACGGCGGGTTTGCTGGTATCGACGGAGAGAGGCACGGGCAGCTCGGCAACGACAGCCTCGACGACAGGCATGACACGATCGAGCTCCTGCTGCACGGTCACTGCCTGCGCACCCGGGCGCGTCGACTCTCCTCCGATGTCGATGATCGCGGCACCTGCGTTAACCATCGCGAGCGCATGCCGCACAGCGCTGTCGCAATCGTTAAAACGGCCACCGTCGGAGAAAGAATCCGGTGTCAGATTGAGAATCCCCATCACGACGGGTGACGAGAGATCGAGGAAAAATTTGCCGCAGGTAATTTCCATCATAAAAAAACCGCCGCAACAGGTGCGGCGGTTACAGGGTCAAGCCTGATTAGTGCTGGCTGGCGGGTCCGCCGATCGAACCACTTTCCGGCTTCGATGGCTTGGTTGCGGCATCATCGGCTTCAACGGCCGTGCCGCTGTCCGAGCCGGAGTCAGAACCGCTGTCCGTCCAGTCTGCGGGTGGACGCACACTCTTGCCGGCCATGATGTCGCTGATCTGCTCCTTGTCGATGGTCTCGTACTTGATGAGCGCCTCTGCCATGGCATGCAGCTTGTCCATGTTTTCCTCGAGGATCGTCCTGGCACGCTCGTAGTTCCTGTCGACGAAGGCACGAATCTCCTCGTCGATGGCGTGCGCCGTATCGTCCGAGACATTCTTGTGTGTCGTGACGGAACGCCCGAGAAAGACCTCGCCCTCCTCTTCGCCGTAAGCGAGCGGGCCGAGGCGATCGGAGAGACCCCAGCGGGTCACCATGTTGCGTGACAGCTGTGTAGCACGCTCGATGTCGTTGGACGCACCCGTGGTGACACTGGCCGGGCCGAAGATCAGCTCCTCCGCGATACGACCGCCGAAGAGGCTCGAGATCTGGCTCTCGAGGTATTCCTTGCTGTGGCTGTACTTGTCCTCTTCCGGGAGGAACATGGTGACACCCAGCGCACGGCCGCGCGGAATGATACTCACCTTGTAGACAGGATCGTGCTTGGGCACATTCAGGCCGACGATGGCATGGCCTGCCTCGTGGTAGGCGGTGAGCTTCTTCTCGTCCTCGCTCATGACCATGGAACGACGCTCCGCGCCCATCATGATCTTGTCCTTGGCCTTCTCCATGTCGTCCATGTCGACCTGTCGCTTGTTGGTGCGCGCGGCGAAGAGTGCTGCCTCGTTGACGAGATTCTCGAGGTCCGCGCCGGAGAAGCCTGGCGTACCGCGGGCGATAAGTTTCGGATCGATGTCGTCGCCTGCAGGCACCTTGCGCAAGTGGACCTTGAGGATCTGCTCGCGTCCGCGGATGTCGGGCATCGGCACCACGACCTGGCGGTCGAAACGGCCGGGACGCAGCAGTGCCGGATCGAGGACATCGGGCCGGTTGGTGGCCGCGATGACGATGACACCCTCATTGCCTTCGAAACCGTCCATCTCGACGAGCAACTGGTTCAGCGTCTGTTCACGCTCGTCATGCCCGCCGCCGAGGCCGGCGCCACGATGGCGTCCGACAGCGTCGATCTCATCGATGAAGATGATGCAGGGGGCATGCTTCTTCGCCTGTTCGAACATGTCGCGTACGCGGGATGCACCAACACCGACGAACATCTCGACGAAGTCGGAACCGGATATGGTGAAGAAAGGAACCTTGGCTTCACCGGCGATCGCGCGTGCGAGCAGGGTTTTACCGGTACCGGGCGAACCCACCATGAGTACGCCCTTGGGGATCTTGCCGCCAAGTTTCTGGAATTTGGAGGGGTCGCGCAGGAAGTCGACCATCTCGACGACCTCCTCCTTGGCCTCGTCCGCGCCGGCAACGTCAGCGAAGGTGACCTTGACCTGGTCTTCGGTCAGCATGCGCGCACGACTCTTGCCGAAGGACATGGCACCGCGGCCGGCACCACCACCCTGCATCTGGCGCATGAAGAAGATCCAGATACCGAGCAGCAGGAAGATCGGCAGCAGGTTCACGAAGATGCTCTGCCAGATAGAGGCGACTTCGGGCGCCTCGGCCTTGATCTCGACATTGTTCTTGAGCAGGTCGGACACCATCTGGTCATCAGCAGGCGCCACGGTGGTGAAGGACTCGCCCGAGGAGAGTCTGCCGGTGACGGTGCGGCCGTACTGGTCAATTTCAACGGACTGGATGTTGCCGTCGTTGACCTGGGCGATGAACTCGGAATATTTCATTGCCGCGCTCTGGGTGTTGTTGGTGGTGAAGGTCTGGAATACAGACATCAATACCAGCGCAATCACGACCCACAAGATCAGATTTTTTGCCATGTCATTCAACAGACTGTACCTCTGTTATGCCTCTCCGGCCGCCACCCGGCCGGACTCTGTAAATTGTCGTATTTCAATGCATTATACCTTGAAACCGCGTCCCAGCAGGTAAACCTCGCGGCTTTTACTGCGGGATGCTTGTGGTTTTCTCGTGACGACCTTGCCGAAGCTCTCGCGCATCTGGCGAAAAAATTCGTCGAACCCCTCGCCCTGGAAAACCTTGACGAGGAAATCCCCGCCAGGCCTCAGTGTCTGACGCGCAAACTCCAGCGCAAGTTCACAAAGGTACATGGATCTTGGCTGATCGACAGCTGCCACACCAGAGATATTGGGGGCCATATCGGAAATCACAAGGTCAACGGATCGCCCGTCAAGCATGGCCAAAAGCTTGTCAAAAGGCTCCTGTTCGCGAAAATCGCCCTCGATGACCTGGACACCGGCGATCGGATCCATCGGAAGAATATCGAGCGCGAAGACCAGGCCCTCGTCACCGGCAAGCTCCTTTGCGATCTGGCTCCAGCCGCCGGGGGCCGCACCCAGGTCGACCACGACATTGCCGGGTTGGACGAGATTGTCCTTCTCCTGGATCTCGAGGAACTTGAAGGCAGCACGGGAGCGGTAGCCAAGCTGCTGCGCCTGCTTGACATAGTTATCGTTGAAATGGCGATCGAGCCAGCTGCGGCTGCTTTTTGAACGGGCCAAGAATGTACGGATCGGGGACTCTGGATCCTGTAGAATGCGCTGCCTGAATCCATACGTCAACAGACCAGATCGCATGTCACTCACAGCAGCACAGAAACGCGCACTGCGTTCCAGGGCCCACCACCTCAAGCCCGTCGTCATGGTCGGCCAGCACGGACTGAACGAGAACATCCTTGCCGAGGTCGGGATCGCACTCGATGCGCACGAGCTCATCAAGATAAAGATTGCTGCGGAACGCAACGAACGCGCAGAGATCACACAGGCTATTCTCGACAACAGCGGTGCAGAGCTCGTCCAGACGATCGGCCAGATGAGCGTGCTCTACCGACGCAACGAGAAGAAACCGAAAATCACGCTGCCGGCATCCTGACAACCCACCCATCGCAACAAAAAGACCGGGGACAGGCCCCGGTTCTTCTTTTTGTGATGCGCTCCCGTTTCAGGGACGATCGTCAACCAGCTCGCCCTCGCCCTCCTTGGGCTTTGGCATCAGATCCTCTTTCTTGATGCCGAGCAGTACCACGGCAACGCTCGCAACAAAGATCGAGGAGTAGGTTCCGATGACGACACCGATCATGAGCGCCGTTGCGAAACCGTGGATGATCTCGCCGCCGAAGAGGAAGAGCGACAGAAGAACGACGAAGGTCGTCAGCGACGTGATGATCGTGCGTGACAGCGTCTGGTTCAGCGAGATATTAATGATATCGATCGGCGATCCCTTGCGAATCTTGCGGAAGTTCTCACGGATGCGGTCGTAGACGACGATCGTATCGTTGAGCGAGTAGCCGATGACTGCAAGGATCGCGGCCAGTACCGGCAGGTCGAAAGTCGCCCAGAGGATCGAGAAGAGCCCGACAGTGAAGACCACGTCATGCACCAGTGCGATGATGGAGCCGACTGCGAAGCGCCATTCGAAGCGCAGGGCGACATAGATGAGGATCGCGATCAGCGAGTAGAGCATCGCAAGGCCGCCCTTCTCTGTGAGTTCGTCTCCAACCTGCGGTCCGACGAACTCGACACGGCGTAACTCCGGCTTGTTGTCCGGATCTGCCTCGAGCAGCGCGAAGACGTCGTTGGAAATCTTCTCGTTGGTGATCTCATCCTGCGGAGCAACGCGGATAAGGATGTCACGTGGCGTGCCGAAGCGCTGGATCATGGCATCGCCGTAACCGCCTTCCGCCAGCTGTTCACGAATTTCCTCGACATCCACATCCTGGCTGTAGCCAACCTCGATCAGCGTACCGCCCGTGAAATCGATGCCGAAGTTGAGGCCGCGCAGGCCAAGTGAGCCGGCAGCGATGACGAGCACGATGCCGGAAAAGAGCATCGCGAGCGTACGCTTGCTCATGAAATTGATGCGCGGTTCCTTGTCGAGGATGCGCAACCCGAGCGGCAGGCTCTTGAGACGCCTGCCGCCATAGAGCAGGTTGACCACGGCGCGCGTGCCGAGAATCGCCGTGAACATGGATGTCACGATGCCGATGAAGAGGGTGACGGCGAAGCCCTTGATCGGGCCGGTGCCGAAGCTGAAGAGCAACACGGCAGCAATGAGTGTGGTGATGTTGGCATCGAGAATAGTCGAGAGTGCCTTGGCATAACCGGCCTGGATACTGGCCTGCGGAGAGCTGCCGACACGGACCTCCTCGCGGATGCGCTCGAAAATCAGGACATTGGCATCGACTGCCATACCGACGGTCAGCAGGATGCCCGCGATACCCGGTAGCGTCAGTGTCGCCTGCAGCAGGGAGAGGATGGCGACGATCATGACAAGATTCACGAGCAATGCGAGATTCGCGATGAGGCCGAATGTCTTGTAGTAGATGGCCATGAAGATCATCACGAGCACCAGGCCGATGATGATCGACTTGAAACCCTTGTCGATACTCTCCTGACCGAGGCTCGGACCGATGGTGCGTTCCTCGATGATATCGATGGGCGCCTTGAGCGCGCCGGCGCGGAGGAAGAGTGCCAGGTCGCGTGCTTCCTGCTGGCTGTCGAGACCGGTCGTCTGGAAGTTGCTGCCGAAGGGCTCGCGAACCGTGGCGACGCTGATGACCTCCTCGACGTGTTTCTTGATGCTCCTGCCTTCGCTGTCCTTCTGGCCGGTGGGGCGATCCTCGATAAAGAGCACGGCCATGGGTTTGCCCACGCTCTCGGTGGTGAATCGCAGCATCCTGTCGGCCCCGCGACCGTCGAGGCTGACGAAGACAGCCGGTGTGCCCGACTGCTGGTCCAGGCCGGACGAGGCGTTGGTGATGCTTTCTCCACTGACGATCCGTTCCTTCTTCAGGAGAACCGGCTGTCCCTGGCGGTCATAGCGGATCTCGGAGTCGAAGGGCACCTTGCCGTTGACGGCGTCGGCAACACTGTGTTCCGTATCGACCGGGCGATACTCGAGCGTGGCCGTGGCCTGCAGGATTTCCTTGACGCGCGACGGGTCCTGAACACCGGGCAGCTGGACGACGATGCGACGCTCGCCCTGCTGCTGCACGATCGGCTCCGTCACGCCAAGCTGGTTGACCCTGTTGCTGAGGGTAATGATGTTCTGCTCGAGCGCGAATTTCTTGGCCTGCCGAATTCCTTCCTGGCTGAAGACTGCGGTGACGCCGTATTCCTTGTCGGTCTCGAAAGTATCGACCTCGAAGTCGCGCAGGCTGTCGATGTCCTCCATGATACGCTCTGCCCTGTCACGCTCCTCCTCGGTACGGAAGAGTGCCCGGATGCCCGTCTCCTCGACGCGCAGCTGGCCGAAGAGTTTCTCCTCGCGGAGCGCACGCTGGATGTCTGTGCGTGTATCGGTCAGCGTATTCTTGAGCGCTGTGTCCATATCCACGTCGATGAGCACGTGAATACCACCGCGCAGGTCGAGACCCAGGCTCATCGGGTCACCGCCGATCGCACTGAGCCATTCGGGCACGTCTGCCACGAGATTGAGTGCGAAAGCGTATTCACTCCCCATCTTCTCGGGCAGAAGATCCATTGCCTTGAGCTGTGTTTCACCGTCATTGAAGCGGATGCGCAGCCGATCAGGCTCGCGATCGATGCGCTTGAACGGCAAATCAGCCTGTTTCAGCGCGGCTTCCACCTGCGTCAGGGAGCCATCCGTGATTGCGGCGGTCTTGCTCAGCGGCGTGACTTCGATTGAGGGATCCTGGCCAAAGATGTTCGGCAAGGCGTAGAGAGCAGCGACGAGTATCACTGCCAGGATCGTGAGATTCTTCCACAGGGGATAGCGGTTCATGGCGTCCAGCTCGTTAGAGGATGGGGAGAGTCAGTCTGTTGACGAAGGGGCGTTCAGATCTCTTTGAGAGAGCCCTTGGGCAGAACAGCGCTCACTGCACCACGGCGGATCTTGATGACGACGCCGTCGGCAATCTCGAGCTTCGCGTATTCATCACCCATCTCGGTGATGCGTCCGAGGACGCCGCCCTCGATCTGCACTTCGTCGCCCTTCTGGATCGAATCGACAAGCGCCTTGTGCTCTTTCTGCCGCTTGATCTGGGGACGGATCAGGAAGAAATAGAAGATTGCCAGCAGCACGAACGGAAAAAGCAGTCCTGTCCAGCCGGGTTCACCACCAGCCGCAGCAGGTGCTTCGGCCATTGCGTCGGATATCAGAAAACTCAGCATTGTTGGTATCTCTGGATTGGGTTGTTGAAATCAAGGTGCCGGATTATGACACAAGCCTTTCACCGCGTCAGTCGGATGTATCCTCCCTGAGGATGGGCCAGGCAGCCTTCAGGTAGGCAAACATCGACCAGAGTGTCAGGGCTGCGGCGATGTAAAGCAGGATCAGGCCGATCTCGTAGACAGGCAGCCCGAAGAGTTCGGCTTTCCAGAGCAGCAGCGTGATTGCTGCCATCTGGGCCGCGGTCTTGACCTTGCCGACCATGCTGACGGCAACGGTTGCACGCATGCCGAGTTCGGCCATCCACTCGCGCAGGGACGAAATGGTGATCTCCCGCCCGACAATGATGACCGCAGCAACGGCGATCCAGACCCGTGGATCGGCATAGACCAGCAGCACGAGTGCCGTAGCGACCATGAGCTTGTCAGCGACAGGGTCGAGAAAAGCGCCGAACTTGGATGTCTGCCCCAGGCGGCGTGCGAGAAAGCCGTCGAACCAGTCGGTCACTGCGGCAACGAGAAAGACTATGGCAGATGCCTCCCTGGCCCAGGCGAAAGG
>JASFPB010000047.1:0-10640 GCA_050116235.1 Chromatiales bacterium
AAGTATCGTCCGTCTCAACGTTATTCCCAAAAAAGCGGGTAACAGTGGTGCTGCCAGTGAAGTCCTCATCGTGCGTGACAAGATCAAACTCGAAGAGCAGGCAGCCAAGTACACAATGATCGATGAAGATCCCGCGCTGCAGGGGAAAAAAATCGCCGTGATCGAGATACCTGCCTTTTACAGGGATTTCCAGAGTGCGAGTCGCGGCAACGAGGATTTTCGCAGTACCACGCGCGATGTCCGTGAAATCCTCGAGAAGCTCGACAAGGAACAGGTCGACGGCATCGTGATCGATTTGCGCAACAACGGCGGCGGCTCGCTCACTGAAGCGACTGAACTGACCGGGCTCTTCATCGAAAAGGGGCCTGTCGTTCAGATCCGCGACTACAGTGGTGAAATCGAGTCGGAAATCGATCCGGATCCGCAGATGGTCTACAGGGGACCGCTCGTAGTCATGGTCAATCGCAACAGCGCATCTGCCTCCGAGATCTTCGCAGGCGCAATCCAGGATTACGGCAGGGGTGTGCTGGTCGGTGAACCAACATTCGGCAAGGGCACGGTTCAGCAACTGATCGACCTGAGTAACTACATCTCGAGCGGCTCGGACATGGGACGCCTGCGCATGACAATTGCGCAGTTCTTCCGTGTCAATGGAGGAAGCACGCAACACAAGGGCGTGATCCCGGATATCCTTTTCCCTTCCATCGAGGACGAGGATTATGGCGAGCGTTCCTACGACAATGCACTGCCGTGGGCCAGGATTCCGGCTGCAAGCTACAACGGCTGGCAAGTGGGCAATCTTGCCCCGGTGATTGCAGCACATGAGCGTCGCATCGCATCAGACAGCGGTTTTGATTACCTCCGCGGCGAAACCGAGCTTATCGATAAACTGAAGAGTGAGAAGCGCGTTTCACTCAACTTCGACAAGCGCCAGCGCGAATGGGAAGGGAGAGATGCCGAACGGCGTAACCTGCGCAACCGTTATCGCCGCTCCCTGGGACTCGATCCTCTCTCCAAGGCTGACGAGGAAGACGACGATCTTGTGGAAAAAATACTCGAGGAAGAGAAGGTTGAAGAGATCGAGTCACTCGAGGCCGCACGCATTCTCGCAGACCTCATCCACCAGGAATCCCATCCGGTGATTCGTGCTGCGCAAAACGAACAACTGCAGTCACCTGTTACCAACGATTTGCTCAATTCATTCCTGAATTTCTAGCGACAACGCCTGATACAGCCTCTTGTGAAGGTGAAGTCCGCTGCTCTGCGCTTCTTCGCAGACTGCCCCGGGCACGGATGCCATTCCGGTGAGTAGCGCAGGCAGGCTAACTGTAAAACCAAACCCGCTGATTCGCAGTCGAACCGGCGATGCGGGACAGGAGTATCAGGTAATGACCGTCGGTTGAGTCCTGCCCGTGTGCTCCTCTATCCCGGCGAGTTCTGAGGCAATCTCGACAAATGGCTGCATCACCTCTGCGGTATCGAGATGCTGGCGTTGTGGATCATTTTCATAGGTTTCCATGTAGACGCGCAGCGTGGCGCCACGTGTCCCAGTACCCGAAAGGCGAAAGACGATTCGCGAACCGTTTTCAAACAACACACGGATTCCCTGACCGGAAGAGGTGCTGTGATCGACGGGATCGGTGTAACTGAAGTTGTCCGCCATGCTGATCTGCATCCCGCCACGGCTTGTCCCTTCGAGATCGGCAAGTCTCGACTCGAGGTCTTGCATCAGCGTCCCGGCAGACCCGGAATCGATCTCCTCGTAGTCGTAACGCGTGTAGTAGTGTCGCCCGAATCGCTGCCAGTGCCTGTCGAGTATCTCTTGTACCGAAAGTCCCGTCGCCGCGAGGAGATTCAGCCAGAAGAGAACGGCCCAGAGACCGTCCTTTTCACGCACATGGCTGGAACTGGTGCCAAAACTCTCCTCGCCACAGAATGTCACGAGGTCTGCATCCAGAAGGTTGCCGAAAAACTTCCATCCTGTGGGGGTCTCGTATGCATTCAGACCAAGTACCTCGGCGACCCTGTCGCTGGCCTGGCTCGTCGGCATTGAGCGTGCAATACCTGTTATGCCATCTGCATAACCGGGTACGAGTTGTGCATTGGCAGCAAGAATCGCCAGACTGTCGCTCGGGGTGACAAAGGCGTTCTTGCCGAGAATCATGTTGCGGTCGCCATCACCGTCCGAAGCGGCAGCAAAATCCAGCCCCTCGTCGCCTTTCGTCCGTGCGACCAGTGCGGCCGCGTGTACGAGATTCGGATCCGGATGACCACCGCCGAAGTCCTCGAGCGGTACACCGTTCATGACAGTCCCTTCAGGTGCACCGAGGATCTCCTCGAAGATCCGTTTTGCATAGGGGCCGGTGACAGCATGCATTGCATCAAAGGCCATGCTGAAGTCCGGTTCGGCAATCAGGTTGCGAATGGCATCGAAATCGAACAGTGAAGCCATCAGTTCTGCGTAATCATCGACAGGATCGATAACGGAAATCTGCATGTCGTTGATCTCGTAATCGCCAGTGTCGTCCAGGTCAATATCGTCTGTTTCTGCAATGCGATATTCCGTGATTTGCTTGCTGAAATCGAAAATCGCCTCGGTGATCTGTTCCGGCGCAGGTCCGCCATTGTCGATATTGAGCTTGATCCCGAAATCTCCACCGGGTCCGCCGGGATTGTGACTGGCGGACAGGACGATGCCGCCCTGGGTGCGATATCTACGGATGAGGTGTGAGACAGCGGGCGTCGAGAGGATACCCCCCTGGCCGACGATCACACGGTTGATGCCATTGGCTGATGCCATTCTCAGGATGACCTGGATCGCTTCGCGATTGTGAAAGCGTCCGTCACCACCGAGCACCAGTGTTCCACCTCGAAGCCTGGGATAGGCTTCGAAGATCGACTGGACGAAATTCTCGAGATAGTGCGACCTGCGGAAGACCGCAACTTTTTTTCTGAGTCCGGATGTGCCCGGGCGCTGGTCATCGAAAGGGGTTGTCCTGACTGTTTTCATGAGGATTCCTGATGATGAATTTCTGGCGTTATTGGACCATATCGATGTCTGATTGTCAGACAGATTGATTGCCCTCACAATGATCTGAAACAGTTCGAGGTCACTATGCTTGAGTACGTGTTTTTTCATGAGGAACCCGTCCGCCGTTTCAACCGTTTCCTGAACGGGCTGGGGCTCTCTGTGGACAATCGCGATACCGGAGAGTCATTACTCGTCACGCTCGAGGAGGAGAGCGTGGATGATGAAACAGCCGACCGCATCGATGCTTTCTACGACGAGATGTTCGATCTCGATCAGCAGCTCTACGATGCGGCCATGCAGGAGGATAGCGAGAATTTCGGTTCAGCCGGCGTGGTCGTCAACCTCAGCAACGGGAAAAGCGTCTACGCAGATGTCTCTCCGGAACTTCTCCAGAAGATCATGCAGGCGCTCACACCCGAAGAGCTGGGAGACCTGGTCAATGCGATCGCTGATGCAGTCGAGCAGCCTGACAGCCGTCCTTTGTGCAAACGTCAACCCGGATAGAAAAGCAGTACCTCGCCAGCGCGCACTGCATGGAATCGTGTTCCGTAAAGGCGCGACATGCTGGCCTCAGTCGCGACCTGGCCGGTTTCTCCCAGTTCGTAGCTGCCGTCGTCAAAGAGCAGCAACAGGTGTGTGCAGAGCCGTACGGCAAGTGCCGGCTCATGCAAGACCATGACCGTCGCCTGTCTGCGGCTGTCGAGCTGCTCGATGAAACTTTCCAGCAGCTTGAGACGTACCCCGGGATCGAGATGATTCTCCGGCTCGTCAAGCAGCTGGACTCTGGCTTGCTGCGACAACAGTGTCGCCAGCGCCACCCTGCGTCTCTCGCCCCCCGAGAGGGTATTCACGGGCCGGTCAGCCAGTCTCTCGAGGCGCATGGCTGCCAGGGCGGTGGCTGAAATCTGCTCATCAGTGTCGCTGCTTGCCCCGCTCCAGCCCTGCCAGGCATAGCGTCCGGCCAGGACCAGATCGCGAACATCCAGGGGGAAGGGGTAGTGTGTCTCCTGGAACAAGAGTCCTGCATGGCGGGCGATTGTTCTGCGCGACATCTTTTCAACGGCTGTCCCGCAGAGACGAATCTCGCCCTCCGAGACCGGATGCAGCCCGACAAGAGCCTGCAGCAGTGTCGTTTTACCGCTGCCATTGGGGCCGAGGATGCCCCAGCACTCACCAGGCATGAGTTCCCACTCCAGTTCACGCGTCAGCAGTGTTGACCCGGCCTTGAGGCTCACCCTGTGACATTCAACCAGTGGCGTCATGATTGTCTGCGAATCAGGTAGAGAAAAAGCGGAACCCCGAGCAGCGTCATGAAGACTCCGGCAGGAACCATGCGCGGTGCGATCAGTGTGCGCGACAACAGATCGGCAGCAACCAGCAATGTTCCGCCGAGTATGGCCGTCGCTGGAATCAGTGTCCTGTGACTCGATCCGGAAATCAGCCGGATGATATGGGGTGCAACAAGACCGACAAAACCAATGGGGCCGGCAAAGGCGACCGCTGTTGCTGTCAGCAGAATGGCAAAGGCCAGCAGGAGCAGGCGCATGCGCGGCACATCAACACCAATACTTGCCGCCTGGTTCCTGCCAAGCAAGAGCAAATCAAGTGGCCTCGACGCAAGCAGAAGGGGAGGGAGGGAGAGCAACAGAACAAGGGAGGGCACTGTCAGCGATGCCTGCTCGTTGAGGTCTCCGACGAGCCAGAAGAGCATTCCCGGGAGACTCGATGAGGGGGAGAGTGTCAGTATAAAGGTGATCAGCGCTCCCCAGCCGGTCGTCAGGACGATTCCTGTCAGAAGCAGCCTGTTGGTATCTCGTGAACGGCTGAAGCCGCTGAATAGCATCAGCAGCAGGGTGCTGAAGAGGGCTCCTGCAACCGCTGCGACAAGATGAAACCATGCCGGAAGCGCAAGGTAGAAAGCGGCCAGTACGCCAACAGCGGCACCGCCCGAAGTACCGAGGATATAGGGATCCGCAAGGGGATTGCGAAGCAGGGTCTGCATCATGGCGCCAGCCATCGCCAGCATTGCCCCGATGACGATCGCAAACAGCGTACGTGGCAGCCTGTAATCCCAGAGGATCTCCGATGCGAGGGAGTTCTCACGAAAAAGCATGGCAGAAAGCAGATCCGCAGGCGGCAGTTCAACACTCCCCAACAAGAGCGACAGGAGAGTAACGAGCAGCAGGCCCGGTAGTAACAGCAGAATCAGCAACCGCCCTGACATCAGCGCAGTGAAATGATTGGCCAGCCGCGTGTTTCAGCCTCGTTCCTGAGGATCTCATCCGGATCAACAGCGACAGGTGAATCAACGAGCTCGAGTAGCGGCAGATCGTTATGGGAGTCACTGTAGAAGGTACTACCGGCTAGTGTTTCATCGTTGTTGCTGAGCCACTGCTTGAGACGCGAGACCTTGCCTTCCCGAAAGCTGGGTTCCCCGGTTACACGTCCGGTATAGCGCCCGGCGGCAATTTCCGGATCGGTTGCGATGAGGTTCTCAATCCCGAACCGGCTGGCAATCGGCCTTGTCACGAAACTGTTGGTTGCCGTCACAATCAGGAGTGTGTCGCCTTTATCGCGATGCTTCTCGACGAGTTGTCTGGCCTTGTCAGTTATGAGCGGTTCGATCTTCTCGGCCATGAACTCGGCATGCCATCTGGCCAGATATTTCGGGTCATTCCTCGACAGTGGTTCCAGGGAAAATTCGAGAAATTCCATGATATCCAGGGTGCCAGACTCGTACGCCTCGAAGAATTGCCGGTTCTTTTCCCTGTAGCGGACAGAATCGACGATATTCCTCTCGCAGAGAAATTCACCCCAGAGATAATCGGAATCACCGGAGAGGAGGGTATTGTCGAGATCGAAGATGGCAAGCGTCATATCCATAAACGGCTCGAAATAATAAAACGGGCACTATACAGAAAATTTGTCATCTGGCTGAAATAGTTGTTTTTTTTGCTGACTGTCCGATATGCCCGGCGTCTTCGAGACATCTTTTTTTGTTTTATTAGCAGTGACTTATGCGTTCTTTCTCTTGCCTTTGGCGAGTGTTTTTGATGAAATACAAGGTAATCAAGTATTCATTATTGTTGTGGCCTTGTGATTGATTCCGATGGTTTCCGGCCAAATGTCGGAATAATACTCTGTAACGATCAGCGCAAACTTTTCTGGGCCAAGCGTATCGGCCAGGATGCCTGGCAATTCCCGCAGGGAGGCATCAACGAAAACGAGTCTCCAGAGGAGGCGATGTTTCGTGAACTCGACGAGGAAGTCGGGCTGAAACCGGATCAGGTCGATGTGCTCGGGGTAACGCAAGACTGGCTCAAGTATCGCCTGCCGCGTCGCTACCTGCGTAAGAACTGTGATCCTGTCTGCATTGGTCAGAAACAGCGCTGGTTCCTTCTGCGTGTACTCTGCAATGAGTCGGATTTCTGCCTGGACAGCTCGGAAAAGCCCGAGTTCGACCACTGGAAGTGGGTGAAGTACTGGTATCCTGTCGACGAGGTCGTCTATTTCAAGCGCAATGTCTATGCCCAGGCTCTCAACGAACTGGCACCAATACTCTACCCGGACGGTATCCCCGGACAGTTTGAACAGATCCAGACGAAATCCCGTCGCATCCGGCTTTACCGGTAAGGGCTGAGCCCGGGCATGCTGGAGACGCTCCACCGGATCATTCAGGAAGTCAACAACGCGAATGATCTCGTTGATGCACTGAATATCATCGTCAGGCGCCTGAAGACCCAGATCGGCGCTGATGTCTGCTCCATCTACCTCACTGACAGCGAGCAACGTGAGCATGTGCTCATGGCGACAGACGGCCTTCGCCCCGAAGCCGTCGGCAAGGTTGCTCTTCCGTTACACCGTGGCCTCGTCGGCCTCGTTGCCGAGCGTGCCGAGTACATCAACCTGGACGATGCCTCCAACCATCCCAACTACCTTGCGGTTTCAGAGACAGGCGAAACACGTTACCACGCCTTTCTGGGTGCACCGATCGTCCATAACAGGGAAGTACTCGGAATACTGGTCACCCGCCAGCTGATCTCGAGGAAATACGATGATGATGAAGTCACGTTCGTCCTGACCCTCGCTGCCCAGCTCGCTAGCGCAATCAATCACGCACGTGCCAGTGGAGAGCTCGGCCGTCTGCACAATAACGGCCTCGTCACGGAACTTTTTCTCAGGGGGAACGCAAGCTCTTCCGGTGTCGCTATCGGTACAGGTATCGTGGCATACCAGCCGGCTTCACTGAATACCGTGCCCGATCGCAAAATTTCGGATACCGGAACTGAAAAACAGCGGCTCAAGGATGCGATCGATGCCGTCAAAGAGGAACTCCGGCAATTCAAGTGCAAGATGGAGGGACAACTGCCGGCAGAGGACCAGGCGCTGTTCGATGCCTGGATCATGATGTTGTCGGAAAAAGCCCTGCTGGAACGGGCGCTGTTCCTGATTGAGGAGGAGAGTAACTGGGCGCAGGGTGCTTTGCGCGAGACGATCGAGGAGCATGCCCGTGTCTTTGACGCCATGGACGATGCCTACCTGCGTGAACGCGCCGCTGATGTTCGTGACCTCGGCCGCCGTGTACTGCTTCATTTACAGAAGAAATCGCCGGAACCGGTCAATTATCCGGCGGAAACCATACTCGTCGGCGATGAAGTCAGCGCCATGCAACTCGCGGAAGTCCCCCAGGACCGACTCGCGGGTGTCGTCTCTGCCAAGGGTTCAAGCTCCTCGCATGTTGCCATCCTCGCAAGAGCACTCGGTGTTCCGGCCGTCATGGGTGTGACAGACCTTCCTGTCACACAACTCGAAGGACGCAATCTCATCATTGATGGTTATCAGGGGCGCCTCTACATTTCGCCGCAGCAAGCAGTTGTCCGGGAATACCGGCGTCTGCTCAACGAGGAGAAAGCACTCAGCCGTGAGCTGATGAGTCTCAGTGGGTTGCCGGCCGAAACGCTCGATCACCATCATGTTCCTCTGTACCTCAATACCGGGCTGCTCTCGGAAATGAGCCACTTCGGCATACAGGAGGCAGAGGGGATCGGGCTCTACCGTACCGAGTTTCCTTTCATGGTCCGTGACCGGTTCCCGGGCGAGGATACACAGTACATGAATTACAGAAAGGTCCTCGAGGCCTTTGCCCCGCGGCCTGTGGTGCTCCGGACGCTCGACATTGGCGGTGACAAACCCCTGCCGTATTTCCCGGTTTCGGAATCCAATCCATTCCTCGGATGGCGTGGTGTCAGGATTTCACTCGATCATCCCGAAATCTTCCTGACACAGGTTCGTGCCATGCTGCGTGCCAATTCGGGCCTCGGGAACCTGCACATCATGATGCCGATGGTCAGCTCTGTGAACGAGGTCGAGGAGCTGACCACGCTCATCAAGCGTGCCTACCGGGAACTTGTCAGCGAGGGCTACGCGATTACGATGCCAAAAACCGGTGTCATGATCGAAGTCCCGGCCGCAGTCTACAAGAGTGCTGCCATTGCCAAACGTGTTGACTTTATCTCTGTCGGTACCAACGACCTCACCCAGTACCTGCTTGCTGTCGACCGCAACAACCCGCGTGTGGCAGGTATCTACAGTGACCTGCACCCGGCGCTATTACAGGCACTGCAACAAATCGTCCAGGGCGCCAGTCAGTACAACTGTCCTGTCGGGGTGTGTGGGGAGATGGCGGGCAACCCGCTTGCAACACCCCTGTTGCTTGGTCTGGGTGTCGACAGCCTCAGCATGAGTACCGGCAGTCTGTTACGGGTGAAACGCACCATACGGTCGCTTGAAAAAGCACAGGCCGAGGAGTGGCTGGAGAACGCATTGCAGATGGACGACGCGGCAGACGTCAGCAGTTACATGCGCGCCGTTCTCGAACAGAAGGGCCTCGAAATGCTCATCAAGCCCGGCAAGCGCTGAAATGAAATTTTTGTCCAGGCAGAGTGATCTCCGCGGATCCCGCGGAATTCCCAACAGAATGCCAATAGAGTCTGCGGTTTCCTCTGCCATTATGAGGAATTGGGTCTGACGCACTGATATCAGTGTTAGGATTCAGGGAAATTGAATACCTCTTGCCCCGGCAGTTCATCAGACAGGGATCGTGTGGCAAAAGCCTGCCCGGGAGAGAAACAGGACAACAGATGAAATACTGTAGCCATTGCGGCTCCCTGATCAGCATCACAATACCCCGGGGAGACAACCGCCCGCGTCATGTCTGCACTTCCGTGAGCTGCGGCACTATCCACTACCAGAATCCCAATATCGTCGCCGGTTGTATTATCGAACACGGTGATGCGCTACTGCTCTGCAAGCGCGCGATCGAGCCACGCTATGGCCTCTGGACATTGCCTGCCGGGTTTCTCGAAAACGGAGAATCGGTCGAGGAGGGGGCCCTCAGGGAAACACGCGAGGAAGCCTGTGCCGATGTCGAGATCATGCAGCTCTACACCATGTTTTCACTGACCCACATCAACCAGGTCTACATGATGTTTCGTGCCCGCTTGCATGAACCGCTCTTCTCACCCGGAGAGGAGAGTCTGGATGTTCGCCTGTTTGAAGAGGCGGAGATCCCCTGGAACGAGCTCGCATTTCCCGTGATGAACCAGACCCTGAAGCACTATTTCGAAGACCGCCGCAAGGGTGAGTTCAAAACACATATCGGTGCGGTCAAGGCTGTTGTTGAAGGCGGTACCAGGCGGATCGAGGTACAGATGTTACAGGGCGGCAATCTCTAGAAATCGCCCCATAAAAGCTGCAGGGCTGCGAGCGCAGCGACAGGCGCCGTTTCTGTCCTGAGTACGCGCGGCCCCAGCGTGACAGCATGGAAGCCTCTCTCGCGGAGCATGGCCGTCTCCCCGGTCGTCAATCCGCCTTCCGGACCCGCAACCAGGTGGACATCCATCGCGGCAGATTCCAGCTCGCTCAATGAGCATGCTTCACCGGGATCGAGCATGATGCCGAAGCGCGCCGTACGGGCCCAGGCTTCCAGTGCCTGGACGGGGCTTAACGGGGGAACCCGTGCACGACCGCACTGTTCACATGCCGCAATGATCACCTGGCGCCAGTGTTCGTACTTTCCTTCAAGGCGTTTGCTGTCGAGCTTGACGACCGTGCGTGTCGTAGTCAGCGGGGTGATCCCTGCAACGCCAAGCTCGACGGCTTTCTGGATCGCATAGTCCATGCGCTGTCCCTTTGCGAGTGGAATCCCGAGATGGATCATCAGCGGGCTTTCGTTTTGCGGGTCACTGCGTGTGCCGATACGCACCCTCAGGCTATTCCGGCTCGTCGAGAGGATGATGCCTGCATAATTGCTGCCATCACCATTGAAAAGCGTGACCGGATCGCCGGAGCGGCAGCGCAGCACCTTGAGCAGGTGATGTGCCTGCTGTCCCTTGATCTCGCAATCGTCTTCAGTTGCGAGCTCGCCTGCCTGATAGATACGCGGGATGCGCATGCCGGTAATCGTCCTGCTAGAGCCTCTCCAGCCCGAGATTTTTCCAGAGAGCCAGGGTCGGGCCGGACTGGTTCATGGTATAGAAATGCAAGCCCGGCGCACCGGCATCCAGCAGCCTCTGGCAGAGGTAAGTCACAACCTCTTCGCCGAAAGCGC
>JASFPB010000048.1:0-10592 GCA_050116235.1 Chromatiales bacterium
CTCATGGGCTATCTCAATCCTGTCGAGGTCATGGGCTACGCCACTTTTGCCCGGGCAGCAGCTGAGGCTGGCGTGGATGGCGTGCTTACCGTGGATCTGCCACCGGAGGAGGGTAGCGAGATGCACGATGTGCTCCTGGCCAACAACATCGACCCCATTTTCCTGCTCGCGCCCACGAGCACGGTCGAGCGCATCAGGAAGATCTGTAATGCATCGAGTGGCTACGTCTATTATGTCTCGCTCAAGGGCATCACTGGTGCCGGTCATCTCGATCTGGATTCTGTCGCCACCAAGCTGGGTGAGATACGTGAACAGACCGATTTGCCGGTTGGTGTCGGATTTGGTATCAAGGATGCAGAGACGGCCTCGCGGATGGGTGAGCTGGCTGATGCTGTCATTGTCGGCAGCGCAATCGTCACACGAATCGAGGAGAACGCGGAGCAACCAGAATCCGCGATAGAGAGTGTCGGGAACTTCGTCGCCGAATTGCGTCGGGGGCTCGACGGCTGACAACAATGGATAGAGACAGGCCCTGACCTATGAACTGGTTTGAAAAACTGATACCCAGCCGCATTCGTACCGAGGGCGGCACGAAGAAAGCCGTTCCCGAGGGCCTGTGGGAGAAGTGCAAGGGGTGCGGCGCTGTCCTCTATCGCTCCGAAGCCGAGCGCAACATGGATGTCTGCCCGAAATGTTCCTACCACAACCGCATCAATGCGCGCAGGCGTCTCGATCTGTTTCTCGACAGCGAGGAGCGTGAGGAGATCGCCGGAAATCTCTCTCCGCAAGATCCGCTCAAGTTCAAGGACAGCAAGAAATACAGGGATCGTCTCTCTGCAGCACAGAAAGCCACGGATGAAAACGATGCCATGGTCGTAATGCAAGGCAAGCTCAAGGGCATGCAGGTCGTTGCCGCAGCCTTCGAGTTCTCCTTCATGGGCGGATCCATGGGCGCAGTGGTGGGAGAGCGCTTCGTCCGTGGTGCCAATATCGCGCTCGAGAATCGTTGGCCCCTCATCTGCTTCTCGGCCAGTGGCGGCGCGCGCATGCAGGAGTCGCTCTTTTCGCTCCTCCAGATGGCCAAGACAAGCGCTGTACTTGCGAAACTGCGCGAAGAGGGCATTCCCTTCATCTCCGTCATGACCGACCCGACCATGGGCGGTGTGTCTGCGAGTCTCGCCATGCTCGGTGACATCAACGCCGCCGAACCTGATGCCCTCATCGGTTTCGCCGGACCGCGCGTCATCGAGCAGACCGTTCGCGAGAAACTGCCCGAAGGCTTCCAGCGCAGCGAATTCCTGCTTGAGCATGGTGCTATCGACATGATCATCGATCGTCGCGATATGCGTGACCGTATCCATCGCATTCTGGCCATTCTGACCGGCGAGACAGTCGTCAGCGAAGCACTTCCGGAAGAGCAGGAGCCACTGGCGCTCGATTCGTCAGACGTCATCGAGACGCCGGAAGCCGATGAGCGACCGCAGCCTGAGTGAGTGGCTTGCCTGGCAGGAAAAGCTGCATCCATCTGATATCGAGCTCGGTCTCGAACGTGTAACCGGCGTTTGGAAACAGCTCCATCCTGCAGTTTTCGAGCCCTTTGTTATCACTGTGGCGGGAACGAACGGCAAGGGCTCATGCGTCGCCTTTCTCGATGCCATCCTGCAGCATGCAGGGTTCCGTACCGGCAGCTACACCTCGCCACATCTGCTGCGCTACAACGAACGTATTCGTCTTGATGGCATGCAGGCGAATGACGAGGCGATCTGTGCCGCGTTCGAGCGCATCGATACCTGCCGTGGTGATATCTCGCTCACATACTTCGAGTTCGGCACACTCGCAGCGCTTGATATCTTCGCGCGCGCAGGCGTCGACGTGGCAATACTCGAAGTAGGTCTCGGCGGACGTCTCGATGCCGTCAACCTGCTCGATGCCGATGCCGTGCTGGTCACCTCCATCGGACTCGACCACACAGAATGGCTTGGCCACGACCTCGATGCAATCGCGCGTGAAAAGGCCGGAGTTCTTCGCAGGGAGCAACCAGCCGTTTTTGCCGAGGCCGTGGTACCCGCCGGCTTTCTCGAGGCGGCTGATGAAAGCAAAGCCTGTGTTGCCTATCTTGGCAAGGATTACAGCTACACCTATCAACCGGACGGGTGGTGCTGGCAGATGGATGACAGAGTGATCGAGCTGCCGTTTCCTCGTATGTCTGGCGATTACCAGTTACAGAATGCTGCCGCAGTTATCACGCTTCTGCACCTCGTGCAGGACCGTTTGCCGGTCAGTCCACAAGCCATCAGTGAGGGCCTGCATGAGGCAGCGGCGCCCGCCCGGTTTCAGCAGGTACGCTCCCACCCGGCTGTCTATGTTGACGTTGCACACAATACAGAGGCCGCCATCGCACTCGCGGGCAATCTGGCCGCAGTGACTGAAAGAGGCAGGGTTCATGCTATCTTCTCGATTTATACCGACAAGCCGGTGACAGAGGTCGTGCGTGCGCTTGCACCAATTGTCGATGTCTGGCATCTCTATGCGATGAAAAGCAGCCGCGCGCTCGACATCGGGAGTCTCGAAGCAGCTGTAAAAGTTGCCGACCACGCAGCGAAAGTGATCGTGCATGCAAGCCTCGAAGAGGCGCTCGAAATTATCCCTGATATCGATCCACTCGAAACCCTGGTCATCTTTGGCTCTTTCGAGGTGGCGGGAGAGGCTCTCGATGCGCTTGGCGTTGCGACCTGAAACCGCGAGCAGATTCTCGACAGATCAGAGGATATAATGGACCGCAGGCATACCAAGAGGAGTCACTCCGTGGATGACAGGATGAAACAACGCATGGTCGGCGCCGTCGTGCTGGTAGCAGTGGCCGTGATTTTTATACCGATGCTGCTCGAGGACAAAGAGGATCCGGTTGATTCAGTCAAGCTCGAGAAGGAGATACCACGGGAACCCGTCACTGAGTATCGGACCGATCTGATTCCCACGGAGGAAGAGGCAGAGGAAGCCGCGATCGATTCCAGAACGACCATGGAGATCCCGCTCGAAACAATCACAGAGCCCGAGCGAGCGCCCGAACAAGCCCGGGAGGTGGAGCTTGAGGCGGCTGCGGTGGAGGAGGCTCGCACTGAAGAGTGGGTCATCGTCGACGACAAGGCAAGTCGTGCGCCCGTTGAGGAGAGCGATACACAAGCCACGAGTCCTGTTGAACAGAAAGTGGCACCGAAGGCCGTGGAAGCACCGGTGGCATCGCCTGCAGGAAAGGGCTGGACGATACAGGCTGGCAGTTTCGGACAGAAATCCAATGCCGAGAAGCTCATGGCCAATCTCAAGCTCAGCGGGATGCCCGCCTACCTCTCGGAAATCAAGGTGCAGGACAAGACACTCTACCGCGTGCGTATCGGGCCAGTTGCGACCAAAGAGAAAGCCGAGCAGCAATTGCAGACTGTTGAGAAAAAATTCAAGCTCAAGGGTGCGATTCTGCCCCCTTGACGGGCAGAAACAGGGGTAATTACCCACGGCAATTACCCTCGTTATTCTGTTAGAATGCGCCCATTCCACGTCTGTAAACGATCGGGGCCGTTGTGAACTGGGTCGACTTCGTTATTATCGGCATTATCGCCATCTCGGCGATTGTGAGTTTTTTCCGCGGGTTTCTGCGCGAAGCCCTCTCTCTCCTGATCTGGGTCGTCGCGATCTGGATGGCGGTCATGTTCTATCCGGACGTCGAACCCATCATTCCACAGGAGTGGGGACTTCCGTCAACGGTTCGCATGGCGCTTGCGGGCGCAGCCATCCTTCTGGGCGTCCTTATCGTCGGTGGCATCGTGACCTGGGCGCTCGGCTCTTTTCTTGACAAGACGGGCATGAGTGGTACAGACCGTGTCGTTGGCGTCTTCTTCGGCGGCCTGCGTGGCATCATTCTGGTCGCGATTGCCATTATCATCGTCGGCCTCGTTCCCGCAATTGCAGATAACAGCTACTGGAAGCAGTCAAGGCTGGTGCCACAACTCCAGCCACTGGCAGACTGGGGCAAGCAGCTGTGGGACAACTCGGGTCTGCAGCAAAAACTGAATGGTTATATCGATGGAGTCGCCGGAGAGGGAGCGGGAACCATTATCGATCTCTCTCCGCAGGAAGCAGCTGTGCCGCAAGAAGGGATCGAGCTTCCCCTGGCACCGGAGAAACCTGCACAACAGCCAGCAACAGACAAAGCCACAGGCACAGAGACAGACACCACCACAAAAACACCTGCTCCTGCACCTGTACCACCTTCAGAAGCGATTTCAACACCACCATCGGGTAACTGATATGTGCGGTATAGCCGGAATCGTCTCCTATGAGTCCGTCAACCAGAAGCTTTATGATGCCTTGCTGGTTTTGCAGCATCGCGGCCAGGATGCGGCGGGTATTGTTACCTGCGAGGGAAGCAGCCTTCATCTGCGTAAGGACAACGGACTCGCGCGTGATGTTTTCGGAGCCGAGGACATGCTCAATCTCAGGGGCAGGATGGGCATTGCCCATGTGCGCTATCCCACTGCGGGCTGTTCCTCCTCCGCCGAGGCGCAGCCCTTCTATGTCAACTCACCCTATGGCATCACACTGGCGCACAATGGGAACCTGACGAATGCGACCGAGCTCAAGAAGGAGCTCTACGTCACCGACCTGCGTCACATCAATACCGAGTCCGATTCCGAGATACTGCTCAACGTCTTCGCCCACGAGCTGCACGTACTGCACAAGCTGCGCATCGACAGCAACGATATTTTCAAGGCTGTCGAGGGCGTTCATCGTCGTTGCCGCGGTGGTTACGCTGCTGTTGCCATGATCCCTGGCTACTGCATTATCGGCTTCCGCGATCCAAACGGAATACGTCCCGCCTGCTACGGCAAGCGCGTGACAGATGAGGGTACGGAGTACATGATTGCATCCGAGAGTGTTGCGCTGGATACCCTCGGTTTCGAGCGTATTGCGGATATCGCACCTGGCGAGTGTGTCGTGATCACCAAGAGAGGCGAGATCTTTCGACAGCAGTGTGCCGAAAATCCGACTCATGCCCCCTGCATTTTCGAATATGTCTACTTTGCCCGTCCTGACACGATCATCGACGACATTTTCGTCTACAAGGCACGTCATCGCATGGGCAAGAAGCTTGGCAAGCGCATCAAGCAAATCTGGCCGGATCACGACATCGATGTGGTCATACCGATTCCGGATACCAGTCGAACTGCGGCACTGTCACTGGCAAACACGCTGAAGTTGCCCTATGCCGAGGGGTTCATCAAGAATCGCTACATCGGTCGCACTTTCATCATGCCCGGCCAGCAGGCGCGCAAGAAATCGGTCAGGCAGAAACTCAATGCAATCGACCTGGAGTTCAAGGGCAAGAATGTGCTGCTTGTCGACGACTCGATCGTACGTGGCACCACGTCAAGGCAGATTGTCCAGATGGCGCGCGACATGGGGGCAAAAAAGGTCTACTTCGCCTCGGCTGCGCCACCGGTTCGCTACCCGAACGTTTATGGCATCGACATGCCGGCCGCCAGTGAGCTCGTCGCCCATGGGCGCACGGAAGAGGAAGTCGCCGACTATATCGGCTGTGACAGGCTCATCTACCAGCAACTCGATGATCTCATCAACGCCGTCCAGAAGAAGACCCGCAGCCCCGTTACCCGGTTCGATACCTCTGTCTTCAGCGGCGAATACGTTACCGGTGACGTAGACGATGCCTACCTCTACGAGCTGGAATCATGCCGTAATGATGCCGCAAAACAGGAACGCGAGACCCAGGCCGGTAACGTCATCGACCTGCACAACCACGGCCGCTAGGCATTGACAGGAAATGGCGCATTATTTATAGTTCGCCGTCTTTGGCAAGGTAGCTCAGTTGGGTGAGTTGCGGTAGCCAGGGGCTGCAAAAAGCCATTTAACATGGCTTTTTGAGCAACGAACGCGAGGTCTTGGATGACCGAGCTGGTCCTGACCTTCATGGACGAATAGACACGTGGCCAGTGTCGAGCAAGCAATTTCTGGCAAGGTAGCTCAGTTGGTTAGAGCACAGCACTCATAATGCTGGGGTCGGCAGTTCGAATCTGCCCCTTGCTACCATCTTCGGAAAAGCGCCCTGATCAGGGCGCTTTCTCTTTTTGTCCCTCTCATCCGGCTTTTTCGACACCGCTTCCCGGGGAGAAGGATTCATCCCGGGAGTCGGTGTCATTGCAGCGGTATGCCCATCAGTCACAAGAAAGTGATCAGGTGATATGGCTCACTCTCGGGAGTGTTCTTCTGTGCTGTCTGCCGGTTTCGGGTCCACACTGAAAGTCTCATTGATCTGCCCCAGAGCCGGCTCTTGCGGTGAAGTCACCATGGCAGGTTTTTCGTCAGGAGTGGTTGGTGATTCCGGTATTTGCGCTGCTTTCTCTTCCTGGTCGTTGGCAGTTTCTGATTCAGCCTCTGCTGTCACTGCCGCCTTGACCTGTGCGATTTCGAGACGTTTGATTTCATCCCGCGCTGCTGCCAGCTGAGCCTCCAGACGGGTTTTTTCCGCGCCGAGATGCTGGACGAACTCGTTGTTGTTTTCCTTTCCAAGCTGGAATCCAAGCAGGATGAGGGCGGCCACGACTGCAGCGATGGCAAAATATTTGAGTGGTTCGAGGATTTTCTTGAGCACGGTTGGTTGTCCGTTTTGTGTGTCTGTATCGCGGATTCTAGCGGCTGACGATGTCTATGGCGAATCGTCGCAAACCAATTTCTCCAGGTTGTGCTAGGCTATATACACTGCATGATATGTCAGAGTCTCGTGCAGTGTACTCCCCCGGTGAGAAACCGGATCGCCCGGCACATCCTGCCGGGCGATTAATATCCTGCTGGTTTTTAGCCTGTTTCTGTTGCACCGGATATTGCCGGATCGCTCTCCTCTCACTTATCAGCATATGAACGCGCGACTCTACTATGTTCACGACCCGATGTGCAGCTGGTGCTGGGGTTTCGAGAGAACCAGAAAACGGTTACTGGAAAAACTGCCATCCTCCATCGAGATAGTGCGACTGCTTGGGGGGTTGGCGCCGGACACGAGTGAGCCAATGGCGCCCGAAATGCGCGATTACCTGCAGCAGACCTGGCGCACCATTCAGCAGCGCATCCCCGGCACGGAATTCAATTTCGATTTCTGGACAACCTGCACGCCGCAGCGTTCGACCTGGCCCGCCTGCCGCGCTGTCATCGCTGCGCGCCAGCAGGGTAAGGAATACGATGAACGCATGACGCGGGCCATACAGGAGGCCTACTACCTGCAGGCGCGAAACCCGTCCGAAGATGCTGTCCTGATCGCGCTGGCAGGCGAACTGGGGCTCGACAGCGGTCGCTTCGAGACCAGCCTGCACGCTCCCGCAACCCGGGCCCTGCTCGATGCCGAGATGCGACTGGGGAGAGCGATGAATGCGACAAGCTTTCCGAGCCTCGTACTTGAGGGCGATGGCGCTTGCTCGCAGGTAACCGTCGATTATACGAATGCCGCTGCAATACTCGAGACGATACAGATGGTGATGCAACCATGACAACTCCCGACCTGCTGCATAATGCCGTTTACTACCTCTCGGCCGCCGTCATCATGGTGCCAGTCGCGCGTGCGCTCGGACTCGGCGCCGTCATCGGCTACCTGGCAGCCGGCATCCTGATCGGTCCATGGGGTATCGGACTGATCACGGACACAGAGGCGATCCTGCACTTCTCGGAATTCGGCGTCGTCTTGCTGCTTTTTCTCGTTGGCCTTGAGCTCTCGCCGAAAACGCTCTGGACGCTGAAAAAATCCATCTTCGGCCTCGGCGGCGGACAACTCTTGCTGAGCCTGGCATTGCTCGTACCGCTGTTTCTCGTCACGGGTTTCGAATGGAAGACGGCGCTCGTCGGCGGCCTGGCTCTGTCACTCTCCTCGACGGCCATGGCCCTGCAGATCCTGCAGGAGAAAAACCTGCTGCCTACGAGGGCGGGCCAGAACGGCTTCGCCATTCTGCTCTGCCAGGACCTGGCCGTCATTCCCATTATGGCCCTGATTCCTCTGCTGGTAGCTGGAGTCACGGACACGGGTGACCCGGCCTGGATCGACGTGCTCAAGGCTGCCGGCGTCATCACGGGCGTCATCGTGATCGGCCACTATGCGCTGCACTACATCCTGAGGCTCATCGCCAAAACCGAAATGCAGGAGATCTTCACGGCCTTCACACTGCTGCTCGTGATCGGCATCGCACTGCTCATGGAGATTGTTGGACTGTCGATGGCACTCGGCACCTTTCTCGCCGGGCTACTGCTGGCCGATTCGGAATACCGCCATGCCCTCGAGACGGTCATCGATCCGCTCAAAGGCCTTCTGATGGGGCTTTTCTTCCTCGCCGTCGGCATGTCCATCGACTTCGGGCTACTGGCCCGGGAACCCTGGCTGATCCTGCTGCTCGTTGCGGCGCTGGTCGTCCTCAAGGCGATCGTGCTGTATGTTCTCGGCAGGTTCGCCGGCAATCCGCGATGCCAGAACAGTTTCTTCACGGTGCTCTTGTCGCAGGGTGGCGAGTTCGGCTTCGTGATCTTCAGCGTCGCAACCGCCGGCAAGGTGATCCCGGTCGAGGACGCAAATCTCCTGATCCTCGTTATCGCGCTCTCCATGCTGACAACGCCGTTCCTGATGGTGCTGAACGACCGTTTTATCGAGCCGCGTTTCGCAGAAACCGTCGGCGAGTTGCCGGCGGACGAGATCGACGATCATGACAACCCGGTCATCATCGCCGGTTTCGGCCGCTTCGGCCAGATCGTGGGGCGCCTGTTGCACGCACACCGTATCGGGGTCACGTTGCTCGATCACGATCCGGACCACATCGAGCGCATACGACTATATGGATTCAAGGTCTTTTTTGGCGACGCGACACGCCTCGATCTCTTGCAGGCGGCCGGTGCCGACAGGGCGAAGCTGCTAGTCATCGCTGTCGATGACAAGGAGACAGCAAATCATATCGCGGAGATTGCGCGCCAGCACTTTCCGTCACTGAAGATCATCGCACGTGCATGGGACATGACGCATCTCTTCGACTATCTGGATATGGGCATCACCGAAGCCTACCGCGAGACCTTCGACAGTGCCATGGCCGCTGCCGAGGCGTCCTTGCGGACGCTGGGATACGACGCCGGGGAGGTTCACAGGGCTGCTGAGCGTTTTCGCGAGCACGATCACGAGGTCATCCGGCGCATGCACGCGGTGCGCGATCACGGTGTCGAGGCGCTGGCCTCGACCAGCAAGGAGCTGCGCGAAGAGCTGGCTGAGCTGTTTGCGGAGGACGAAGAGTTGCTCGAACCGCTCAGGGAGCAGGCTGACCAGCGCCCGGCCTGAATCGAGTTGTCAGCGCATGTCGCGGCCATTCCTTGTGGTGCCGATCTGCGGACTGAAAGGAGAGGGGATGGCTGCGGGTGATCAGGAGTTGGCGAGCATCTGGCGAAGGTTCGCAAGATGGGCCATGCCGGTTTCGCGGGTCTGCTGTTTTTGCTGCTGCTCTCCCTCCCAGAGCAGGTACTCCTCAGGGATCTCCTGCAGAAAACGGCTTGGTTCGCAGAACATCCACTCACCGTAACGGCGCCGTTTTTCAGCCAGTGACATCACGAGCTGCTGGCGGGCGCGTGTAATGCCGACATAGGCGAGCCGGCGTTCCTCTTCGATGTTCTCTTCCTCGATGCTGGTCCTGTGGGGCAGCAGTTCTTCTTCCATGCCAACGAGGTAGACAAGCGGAAACTCCAGTCCCTTCGCTGCATGGAGCGTCATGAGCGAAACTCGGTCACTGCTGTTCTCCTCGTCCTGGCGTTCCAGGATGTCCTGCAGCATCAGGTGGTTGACGATCTCGTCCGGTTCGGTTTTTTCTTTCTGCTCGAGTCGCTGCAGCCATTCCACCAGCTCGAGGATGTTCTCCCAGCGCCGCTCGGCAACCTGCTCGGACGAACTGCGTTCGCGAAGAATATCCATGTAGTCAATCTCCTGGAGAAGTTTCAGCAGTGCTCCGGAAGTGCGCTCCTCGTAGGCCTGTCGCTGGTGATGCATCATCCAGTCGTGGAACTCGCGCAGCCGAGTCAGGCGGCGACTGTCGATGACCTCGGCAAGACCAAGTTCATGACAAGCAGCAAGAAGGCTGATGTCGCGACGGTTGGCATAGTCGGCAAGCTTTTCGAGCGTTTTCGAGCCGATTTCGCGTCTGGGCACGTTGATGATGCGCAGGAATGCCGAGTTGTCATCCGGGTTAGCCATGAGCCTGAGATAGCTCATGGCGTCCTTGACTTCTGCGCGGCTGAAAAACGAGATCCCTCCGCTGAGGAAGTAGGGAAGGTCATGCTGCCTCAGCGTTTTCTCGAAAACGCGCGCCTGGTGGTTTCCGCGGTAAAGAATCGCGATGTCGCCGAGAGGACGTCCCTGGAATTTCTGCATCAGGATATCGCTGACAACCCGCTCCGCCTCGTGTTCTTCATCCTTGCACTGAATGACCCTGATGCGTTCACCTTCGCCGAGTGCGCTCCAGAGCTTTTTTTCGAAAACATGCGGATTGTTGGCAATGAGTGCATTGGCAGAATGGAGG
>JASFPB010000049.1:0-10548 GCA_050116235.1 Chromatiales bacterium
CCGGATCCCCTGCGTTCCTCGGCAAAGCCGGCGCAAAAAGAACTCGGGATCTTCGATTCCTCAAACACCTTTTTGCTTGCTCCGGCTTTCCCTGCGGTACTCGGTGGCCGTCCGGTCGCAGTTGGTTTCCTGTTCAGGATAATTGAATCGTCCACCATGAGAGTTGCCTTCTAACGCGTCGAGCATCACAGCCGGGCACGGATGAAGCGAAAAGGTGTTTGAGGAGCGCAGCGACGAGTTCTTTTCGCGCCGTGAGCGGCGAGAAGCGCAGAGCAGCCGTCAGGCCGCGTTAGCAGGATGCCTTTTCTTTTGCTGACTTTTCTTTGGGCAAGCAAAGAAAAGTCAGGTGCCTGCGGCGCACCCGCCACTTTCAAAATCAAGACCGTCGCGTTGCGACATAAAAAAACCTCAAACAGTTTCAGAACAAATCACATCAACTCGAGCGGGGGTTCATTCAGAATAGCCATCTGCTCCCTGAGTTCCAGAATATGCTCCCCCCAGTATCGTTCTGTATTGAACCAGGGAAATGCACGCGGGAAAGCCGGGTCGCCCCAGCGGCTCGCAACCCAGCCGCAGTAGTGCATCATGCGTAGTGTGCGCAATGGCTCGATGAGCCTGAGTTGCGTGGTCTCGAAATCGAAGAACTCGTTGTAACCGTCGACGACTTCCGATAGCTGTGCGATACGGCTCTGGCGATCGCCCGAGAGCAGCATCCAGATGTCCTGGATTGCCGGCGCCATCCGTGCGTCGTCGAGATCGACGAAATTCGGGGTATTGTCGCGCCAGAGGATGTTGCCGCGGTGACAATCGCCATGCGTGCGGATCGGGTTGTATGCGACCTTGTCCATGATGCTGTCGACGGCCTGCAGAAGATCGCGTGCCAGGCTGGTGTAGGAGGCTTTGAGCTCAGCCGGAATGAAGCGTTCGCCGATCAGCTCGGCGGTCGCATGGCCGAAAGTGGTGCTGTTGAGTTCGGGGCGGTGCGCGAAAGGCCTGCTGGCTCCGATCAGGTGGATGCGGCCGAGCAGGCGTCCCATGGTGAAGAGATTGTCCGGATTGTCGAGATCCGGTTCGTGTCCACCGCGGCGCGGAAAGAGCGCGAAACGAAATGGTGCGTGCCAGAAGAGGCTCTCGCCATTGTCATCTCTCAGGGGGGCGACGACGGGCAGCTCCTGGTCGGCCAGCTCGAAACAGAAGTGGTGTTCCTCGATGATCTGATCGTCGCTCCAGCGGCCGGGGCGGTAGAACTTGGCGATCAGCGGCTCCTGATCCTCGATGCCGACCTGGTAAACCCGGTTCTCGTAGCTGTTCAACGCCAGGTTGCGCCCGTCGCACAGGTAGCCCTTGCTCTCGACCGCATCCATGATGAATTCCGGGGTGAGCCGGTCGAAGGGGTGTGACGAGACCTCCAAGTTCAGACGACAGCCGGCTCAGCTTTCAAACTGTGCCAGCAGCTCCTGGTGGACGGTCATCGGGAGGCGCGCACCGAAGGTTGCGACCGTGCGTGCGGCGGCCTCGCTCGCGAGCATGCCGGCGTCGCGGTCGCTGAATCCCTGTGTCAGGCCATACATGAAGGCACCAGCGAACATGTCACCTGCACCGTTTGTATCGACAGGCTCGACCGGGCTGACCTCGACCTCGACGCGCTTTTCACCGTTGATGACGATCGCGCCTTTCGGCCCGCGCGTGACGATCAGGCGATTCGTCATCGGCCTGAGGGTGGCAATCGCAGTCTCGAGGTCATCGGCCTCGCTGAATATCAGCGCCTCCTCCTCGTTGCAGAAGAGGACGTCGACACCATCGCCCAGAATCTCTTTCACCCCCTCCCTGAAATAGGTGACCATGGCGGGGTCGGAGAAGGTGAAAGCCGTTTTTACGCCATGACTTGCTGCATGCTTGCGTGCCCGAATGGCCGCAGCCCGCGAGACGTCAGAAGTGACCAGGTAACCTTCGATGTAGAGATACTCTGCCTGTTCGAGCTCCTCGAGATGCAGGTCGCTCTCTGCGAAATCTGCTGTGATCCCGAGGAAAGTATTCATGGTTCGCTCGGCATCCGGGGTAACCATGACCATGCACTTGCCCGTAACACCTTCTCCCTTGACCTGGTCGAGTTTGGTTCTGACGCCAGCCAGATGCAGGTCGTGCATGTAGAAGTCGCCTGCCTCGTCGTCTGCTACCTTGCAGGCGTAAAAGGTTTCTCCTCCGAACTGGCTGACAGCGACAATCGTATTGGCAGCGGAGCCGCCGCTGGCGCGCTTGATCAGGCCGTACTGGTCAGTCAGGGTGTCGAGCATCCTGTTCTGTACCTTCTCTTCAACGAGGGTCATGAGACCCTTTTCGATGCCATGCTGATCGAAAAAGCTGTCGTTGACCTCGAACTCCATGTCGACAAGGGCATTACCGATGCCGAAGACCTGATATTTCTTCATGATTGCCTGTTTGCGGGGGAGTGCTGTTGACGCGCAATCATACTGGATCGGCTGTACGCGAGGAACCCGCGTCGCAAGTGAGCTGTACAGAAAAGGCATAAAGGGTCTGCTGATGCTACAATTCGTTGATTTGTGACGCCCGCCCACGGCGCGCTTTTCCCGGAATACCTTCATCTGCGAGACCGAACTCATTGGACCGTTCTTCTCTACTGCTCTCCCTGGTGATTGGCTTGCTCATCGTGCTGATGTGGGCCTTTCTCAACCAGCCTGAAGAGGAAGTGCCCTGGCCGCAGACGATCCAGGGTTTCTCCTATTCACCTATGCGTGCGGAACACGACCCCGAGAAGAAGACATATCCGACAGAAGAGCAGATCCTCGATGACATGCAGCTGCTGTCCGGCACTGCATATGCGGTCAGAACCTATCAGGCCGGTGGGATCTATGGAAAGATTCCTGCACTCGCGAAGGAAGCCGGCCTCAATGTTGCGGTCGGCGCATGGATTGGCAAGAACGAGCAGGAGAACCAGCGCGAGATTGAGGCGCTAAAGCAGGTCTACCTCGACAATATTGGCAACATCGTGCGCGTGATCGTGGGAAACGAGGCGATCCTGCGAAATGATCGAACGCCTGAAGAGATGATCCGTTACCTCGATAGCCTGCAGAGCGAGATTTCCGCACCGATCAGTACGGCAGAGCCCTGGCACATCTGGCTGAAGTATCCCGAACTCGCGAATCATGTTGATTACCTGGCCGTGCATTTCCTGCCCTACTGGGAGAACCAGGCGGTCGAAAATGCAATTGACTTCATCGTTCTCAAGTACAACGAGTTGCAGCAGGCCTTCCCCGGCAAACCTATTGTGATTACCGAGGTTGGCTGGCCGAGCCGCGGGCGAACGCGCGGTCCGGCAGTTGCGTCGGTTGCGAACCAGGCCAAATTCCTGCGCCGTTTTCTCGATCTCGCCGAGCGTGAAAACTACACCTATTACATTATCGAGGCGTTCGACCAGGTCTGGAAAAAGTCGATCGAAGGGGAGGTCGGATCGGCCTGGGGCGTTTATCGTGCGGACAGAACGCCCAAGTTTGTCTTCACCGGAGATATCGTGCAGGTTCCGCATTGGCGTGTACTGGCCGGCGTCACCATGGGGATAGCGATCATTCTGCTGGCGCTCCTGTTGCGTGACAGCCAGGGACTGGGCAGGCGCGGACGCTGGTTCCTTGTGCTGGTTACCTACCTGGTCGTCAGTGTTACTGTCTGGATTGTCTACGATTTCACAGAGCGCTACTTGAGCCTGGGTACGCTGCTCTATGCTGTTCTGATCATGCTTGCGGCTACGGGTGTCTGTATCGTGCTGCTGGCGGAGGCGCACGAATGGGCGGAGGCGCTCTGGTTGAAACAGTGGCGGCGAATGCCGGACTTCAGCAAGTCGTTTCGGGAATACCACCCGAAGGTGTCGATTCACGTACCGGCATACAACGAGCCGCCAGATATGCTTGTCGAGACACTGGATCACCTTGCAAGGCTGGAGTATCCCGATTTCGAAGTTATCGTCATCGACAACAATACGACAGACCCCGCAGTCTGGGAGCCTGTCAGGGACCATTGTGAAAAACTCGGCGAACGCTTCCGTTTTTATCATGTCGCGCCCCTGTCCGGCTTCAAGGCGGGAGCTCTGAACTTCGCGCTCGAGAGAACAGATCCGGACGCCGAAGTGATTGCCGTCATCGACAGTGACTACCAGGTTCATCCCGAATGGCTCGGGGAAATGGTTCCGGGCTTTGCCGATCCGGAAGTCGCCATCATGCAGGCTCCGCAAGACTACCGGGACGGAAACGAGAACCTCTTCAAGGCGATGTGCTACCAGGAGTACCGCGGTTTCTTTCATGTCGGCATGGTGACCCGTAACGAACGAAATGCCATCATTCAGCATGGCACCATGACCATGATGCGTCGCACGGCACTCGAGGAAGTTGGCGGTTGGGGTGAATGGTGCATCACCGAGGATGCCGAGCTGGGCCTGCGCATTTTCGAACGTGGGTACAAGGCTTTCTATGTACCCAGAAGCTATGGAAAGGGACTCATACCGGATACTTTCCTCGACTTCAAAAAGCAGCGTTTCCGCTGGGCCTACGGTGCAGTACTAATCCTGCGCCAGCATGTCTCCCAGATTCTTTCCCGCAGAAAAAACAAGCTGACCTTCGGGCAGCGCTACCACTTTCTTGCCGGCTGGCTTCCGTGGTTCGCTGACGGGGTCAATCTGCTGTTCACGCTGGGCGCTATCCTCTGGACGCTGTTGATGCTCACCTATCCACAGGAGTTCGCACCGCCGGAGTTGCTCTTCTCCCTGCTGCCGCTCTCCTTCTTCGTCTTCAAGATGATGAAGATGCTCGTACTTTATCGCTGGCGCGTCGGCGCCACCCTTATGCAGAGTCTTGCCGCAGGTCTTGCGGGCCTCGCCCTTTCGCATACCATCGCGCGAGCCATGATTGCCGGTTTCATCACTGACAAGATCGGCTTTTTCCGTACACCAAAACGTGCGAAGACGAACCGTCTCCTTGCTGCGCTCAATGCGTCACGCGAGGAAGCGCTTTTCATGGCAGCACTGCTGCTTTCTGCCATTGCGGTTCTCTACCGCCATGATGCTGACATGCTCGACACCCGAGTGTGGGCACTCGTGCTCTTCATCCAGGCTGGTGTTTACTCGGCTTCAGTCCTCATGGCGATTATCAGCGCTTTCCCCGGTATCGGCTCCGGCATCGTCAGGCAGATCGAGGAGGAACCGGTCGTTCAGGAGGCATCCTGAGAGTTTGTCTCAGATTTTACTCCGACCCCAATTGGTCAATCGCCAAGCGATGTCTTCATTTCGAAAGCGGCGGGTGCGCCGCGGCACCCATCTTTACGAAACACATCCCTGTGTTTCTCCCTTCGGGCCGACGGCTTCGCCGTCGTTCAAATTCGCTCCAGGCGAATTTAGTCTTTGTTTGCCCAAAGAAAAGTCAATATAAGAAAGGGCGCCCTGCTAACGCGGCCTGACGGCTGCTCTGCGCTTCTTGTCCCTGACAGGCGCTCGCCAACTCGCTGCGCTCAGACACGCCTCGCTTATCTCCTGTCAGGGTCTGCGATGCTCGACGCGTTAGAAGGGAAGAATCCCGGACATTTCAAATCCATTTGTGGGAGCCGAGCCCTCTCGGCGAAGAATTCGCCCGCGGTGCGGGCTCCTGCGGAAAGACTGAAAAGGCCGCCAAGTGCGACTTACGCGCAACCGAGTGGCGTAGGGCAAACAGGAAACAAGAGGCCGTACGTTTCAGCGTAACGAGTTTGCGGCCTCGCCTGATTGACCGAGTACGCCAGGGAACCCGATGGGTTGTGCGTCGAAGAGAATGCTTTTACCTGCTTTTCGCGCGGCTCAGCCGCGCTTCTCCATCAGCTCCAACCCGTGTTGCTCCCCGTTGAAGAGATCATAGGTGAGTATGTCCAGTGCCTCGACGAGCGGGGCTGTTTCGGCACATGCCCCGGGATTTCCGGAGTCCTTCTGCTTGCAGACGCTGCTTTTCTCATCATCGACCAGGAGATGCAGGCCAGGTAGTGGTCGGACGATTTGTTGGACTGGCAGGCGTGACAGCCTCAGGATCGAGTCACTCTTGTCACCGAGCAGATCGAGCACGAGCTCCGGGATGCGATACATCGGTAGCTCACCCGTATTGAGAGGGCCGTTCTGGCCATCGATGACGATCATCGGGGTTCTTGTAAGGGTGCGGAACATCGGGTCTGTGAAGTCGCCTCGGGATGATTCGAGCATGCCAATTTCCGTGTAGCCGCCATAGTTCGGACCGAGAAATGGCAGGTGGTCGCCAAACATCACGATGAGGCCATCGGGGTCGCGCTTGCGCAGCTCATCGAGGAACACCATGAGTTCACGCGACTTGTAGTAGATCTGGTTGGCATAATCCTCAACCATTTTGTTGTCGCCGGATGCCTCGATGACTTTCGGACGACTCGCATTGAACGGGTAATCGAGGTGCCCGAAGATGGTGACGATGTAATTGATGAGAGGTTCGCCGGACTCCAGTTTGCTGTCGAGTTTCTCGAGCATCTGTCTGTAGAGCGACGCATCGCCGAGGAAATTTTTGTTCATGTCATCGAGCACGAAATCCTTCTTCGACCAGTAGGTGTCGAAGCCGATACGGTCATAGACGTTGACGCGATTCCAGAATGCCGCAACGTTCGGGTGGGAGGCATAGGTGTCGTAGCCCCGGTCACGCAGATGCGCCGGCAGACAGGGCGCAGCCTTTCGTACCCAGCCCTCGAAGAAGACAGTATCGACCGTGACAGGAAAACCGCAGAGTAGCTCGAACTCGGCATTTGCTGTATAGCCACCGAAGACAGGCGACAGCACAGTAGAATGGCCTGTCTCTGCCCAGAGTTTGCGAAATTCGGCTGTGATCGGATCCCCCGAGAACTCAATCCCCTCTAGCAGCAGTGGATCCCAGAAAGATTCCAGCAGAATGAGATGCACGTTGCGCTTCGTGAAGTCATTTGTGATCGTTTGCGCCGCCGGTTCGCTATGACCAAGCGTTTCAAATGCTTCCGCGACTGCTGCCTTGTCTGGCACATCGAGTCCGCGGGAGACATTGCGTGCGGTCTCCTGTACCAGGTGGATCAGCAGGCCACGCTCACGATAGTTGCCTGGCTGGTTCCAGATCCAGTCGCCGAATTGCCTGTCCATGGCAGCCATCATCTGGGCAGGCCAGTTGAGCAGCACAAGAATACCGGCACCGACGAGTGAAAGACTCAGCCATGAGCGCGGATGCCGCCAGTGGATCATGGCAGCCAGTGCCGTGAGGGGCAGGGCAAGCATCAGCACCATGATCCAGAATTTCCAGCCACTGAAAAGCATGAACATGTTTCGCACGCTGATGAAATCGTCCGGCATCATCGGGCTGCCGAGGATCACCATCTTGAGCGCATTGCTGACGTGCAGGATTGTTACGAGCAGGGCATAAGCGATCGCATAGGTCCTGAAATTGCGCGCCATCAGGAAGATCACGCTCGAAAGCAGCAGGTGGGCAAGAAAGTCCCTGATCCAGAAACGCGGCAATACCTCGACATCGAAGAAGAGATTGCTGCCGGCCTCGAGAATGGCATAGACGAGTAGTGTCCAGGCAACAATGGCCGCCGGGATGCGAACCCAGGGATAAGTGAAAAAACGTTTCAAAGCGTTACCCGTACAGCGGGTGAGTCAGTGTAATGGTGGGCAGAAAGACAATGAAAAAACCGGAAGGTTGCGTACAGGTGAAAATTACCCTGCAGTGCGGCAAGCCGATCAGCCGTTGACGACTTTTTCAATGCGATCGAGGGCATTTTGCAGCGCATCCATCCCGGTAGCGATGGAGATGCGCATGTGGCCGCCGAGACCGAAAGCGCTGCCCGGAACGACGGCGACCCCGGCATTTTCGATGAGGTATTCACCCATTTCGAGATCGTTGCTGACACCGTCAGTCGCCTCGATCATGCCCTCAATGTTTGGAAAGACATAGAAGGTGCCGTCGGTTGGCAGACAGTCGATCCCGTTCATGCCATTGAGACGCTCGACGACATAATCGTGTCGCTCCCTGAACGCCTTCAGCATGGTTCCGATGGCATCCTGCGGGCCATTGAGCGCGGCAACGGCCGCTGCCTGCGAGATCGATGTCGGGTTCGAGGTGCTCTGCGACTGGATTTTTTTCATGGACTTGATGATGTCGGCCGGACCGCCCGCATAGCCGATGCGCCAGCCGGTCATGGAATAGGCCTTGGAGACACCATTCAGCACCATGGTCTGGTCGTAGAGATCGGGACAGGCCATGAGAATGTTGCAGAAAGGTTCATCGCTCCAGAGGATATGCTCGTACATGTCATCTGTAGCGACCAGGATGTTCGGGTACTGCCTGAGGACTTCGCCAAGGGCCTCGAGCTCGGCACGCGTGTAGGCCATGCCGGTCGGATTCGAGGGGCTGTTCAGCACGAGCAGACGCGTCTTCTCCGTGATGGCTGCCGCGAGCTGTTCCGGCGTAATCTTGAATTGTTGTGCTGCGCCTGCGCGGATATAGACAGGGATGCCGCCGGCGAGAATCGTCATGTCAGGATAGGAGACCCAGTAGGGTGCAGGAATGATGACCTCATCGCCGGGGTCGAGCAGGGCCTGCGCGAGGTTGTAGAAGCTCTGTTTTCCACCGCACGAGACCAGGATTTGTTCAGCGGTGTACTCGTGTCCGTTGTCGCGCCTGAATTTCTCGATGACCGCCTGCTTGAGTTCTACCGTGCCATCGACCGGGGTGTACTTGGTCTTGCCGTCGTGGATGGCCTGGATGGCGGCTTCCTTGATGTGTTCCGGCGTATCGAAATCGGGTTCACCGGCACCAAGACCAATGACGTCTTTACCTGCTGCGCGCAGTTCTGCCGCGCGGGCTGTAATTGCGAGGGTCGGGGATGGCTTGACAGCCTGTACGCGTTGAGACAGCTTGATGCTCATTCCTGGCTACTCTTGAATGTTGGATCAGCAGGCTGCAGATTTCTGCAATAATGTCCAATTTTGCCGCAACTTGTAGCGCCATGTCGAAAGATTTTCAGCTGGAATCGAAATATTCGCCTGCCGGCGACCAGCCGGAGGCGATCGAGCGCCTCGTCGAGGGGCTTCATGACGGCGAGGCCGGCATGACGCTGCTGGGCGTCACAGGCTCGGGGAAGACCTTCACGATTGCCAATGTTATCCAGCAGGTACAGCGCCCGACCCTGATCCTGGCGCACAACAAGACACTTGCGGCACAGCTCTACGGGGAGATGAAGGAGTTCTTTCCCCACAACGCAGTCGAATATTTCGTCTCCTACTACGATTACTACCAGCCCGAGGCCTACGTTCCCTCGTCGGATACCTTCATTGAGAAGGATGCTTCCGTCAACGAGCACATCGAGCAGATGCGGCTCTCGGCGACCAAGGCGTTGCTCGAGCGCCATGACACCATCATCGTTGCGACCGTCTCTGCAATATACGGCCTCGGCGACCCGCGCGCCTACCTCGGCATGATGCTGCATCTCGTGCGTGGAGACCTCATGGACCAGCGAACGATTCTCAAGCGCCTGGCCGAATTGCAGTACAAGCGCAACGACGTGGTCCTGGAGCGCGGCACCTTTCGCGTGCGCGGCGAGGTCATCGACATCTACCCGGCCGAATCCGACGAGGAGGCCGTGCGAATCGAGATGTTTGATGACGAGATCGAGAACCTCAGCCTGTTCGATCCGCTGACTGGCGAGATCCTGCGCAAGGTGCCACGTTACTCGGTCTACCCGAAAACCCACTATGTCACACCGCGTGAAACCATCGTCGGTGCCATCTCGGCAATCAAGGATGAGATGCGCGAGCGCGTCACCGAACTCCGTGCCATGGACAAGCTCGTCGAGGCACAGCGCCTGGAACAGCGTACCCTGTTTGATATCGAGATGATGAACGAGCTTGGTTACTGTTCCGGTATCGAGAACTATTCGCGTTACCTCTCTGGACGTGCACCCGGGGAGCCACCGCCGACGCTGTTTGACTACCTGCCGTCAGACGCCCTGCTCGTGATCGACGAATCCCACGTGACTGTTTCCCAGATCGGCGGCATGTACCGTGGCGACCGTTCGCGCAAGGAAAACCTTGTCGAGTATGGTTTTCGTCTCCCTTCCGCGCTCGACAACCGCCCCTTGCGTTTCGAGGAGTTCGAAGCGCGCGCCCCCCAGTCCATCTATGTCACGGCCACACCACGCGACTACGAGATCAAGCACTCGGGTGCCGTGGTCGAACAGGTCGTTCGTCCGACAGGTCTTGTCGACCCCGAAGTCGAGGTACGACCTGCCACGAGCCAGGTTGATGATCTTCTCTCCGAGATCGGCAAGCGGGTCGAAGTCGAACAGCGTGTACTCGTGACGACACTCACGAAGCGTATGGCCGAGGACCTGACCGAGTACCTGCTCGAACACGATGTGAAGGTGCGCTACCTCCACTCGGACATCGACACGGTCGAGCGTGTCGAGATCATTCGCGACCTGCGCCTCGGGGTATTCGACGTACTCGTCGGTATCAACCTGCTCAGGGAAGGCCTGGAC
>JASFPB010000050.1:0-10475 GCA_050116235.1 Chromatiales bacterium
GCTCATGCTCTTTCTACCGAACTTCAGTCAAACTGTGGCACCAGGCGTGCCGAATCAATGTCATTCAGAGGAATCCGGAACTCCTCCCCGTCCATGCTGACCGTCACGATGTCAGCCTCGATCCCTTTCAGCTCGCCGCTGAACTTGCGCCTGCCTTCGTGCGGGCTCAGCGTGCGAATCTTCACCTGCTCCCCCGCGAATCGCGCGAAGTGCTCGGCGATGAACAGCGGTCGATCCAGTCCCGGGGACGAAACCTCGAGGTCGTAGTTGCCGGAAACCGGGTCCTCGACATCGAGCACACCGCTGAACTGGTGGCTCACGGCGGCACAGTCGTCGAGCGTGATGCCATCCGCGTGATCGATATAGATGCGCAGCGTCTTGCCGTGCTTGCCGGCATTCAGCATCTGCACGCCGACCAGTTCGTAACCCATGGGTTCGATCGTCGATCTCGCAAGTTCTACTATTTTATCAGGTGCCGTCTGCATCTATTTAATATTCAAACAAAAAATGGGCCAATTGGCCCATCCTTCACATAACAAAAAACCCCGATGTCCGGGGCTTGTTGTTCTATGCACCAGGTGGGCCGTGCGCAGGTCCTGTGACCGCGGCCGGTTGCCCCGCCTGTTTCAGTCGCGCAAATACTAGTTGGAATGATCGTCTATGTCAAATACCTGGGAGCCGGACTTGTTGATAGCCAGCCCGGTGACCAGGATAACGATGGCCATTGCCAGTATGTACATCCAGTCCATGAAACTCTCCTCTCCGTCTTGCAGTGTTTTTGATAATCCGTGCCGTACAGGCTGTACTTCAGTACCCTATTTCGGAAAGAGGAATGTCACGATCAACCGCAAGCCCCAGTCATCAGGACCGCCGTTGGGGGAATCTGCCCAGTAACGGAAACCACCGCCCACTGACATCATCTGATTACCCACCTTGATTAGCTGTGTCGCTGTGAGGTTAATCGGGACGGACCACTGTTTGTTCTCCCAGTCGTAGGTCGATTCCGTATTCAGTGAAAATGTGGTCTTTGTCGGCGTGATGTAGGCCACAAACGGCTGGAGAAAGGTCGCATTCACATCCGGACGCGTGCTGTCGCCCCCGACCGACCAGATATGATTGGCCAGGGCGCCGTACGTCCAGGGCCCCGTCTGCTTGAGAGCAACGCCCGTGGGGCCGATTCCCCACTTGCCAGCACCGAGTGCATCATCAGATGCAGAATCAAGCAGGAAAACCGGTCCGGCACCCCAGATGATGCCATTCGCAGTCGGCTGCACGGGCGAGAAGAAGAGACTCTGCACGATATCCCCGATGCCTGATTCACCAAGCCCCGGCGCCGGCACATCATCCTGGTTGATGACCGGCAGGATGGTACGGGAGATCAGGTTCCACTCGCTGTTGAGTGTAATCGGGACGACTGGCTGAATATTGGTTCGCCAGACTGAACCGTCACCGGTGGCGCCGTATCCCTCGTCGTAGTTGATCTGGATCGGGACACTGATGAGGCTGGAAATCGGGTTGGCGAGTTGCTTTGCGAGATCGGCCCCCTCATCGGCATGGGCCTGTTGCAGGTAAACGAGGCTGATACCAAGTGCCAGCATGAAGTGTTTAATTCTGTTGCCCTTGGCCATGACCATGACTCCGATCGTTTTCGGTGTTGAATCTCTGCGGATAGCCTCATCATCACCTATGGTAGCTATTTTCACAAGAAGCGCGCCGGCGGAGGAAGAGGTGCCGGAGAACATTCTCATTGTGAAACGATCTCTGACACTCAACAGCGTTAATATAGCCTTTCGAGTCAATCGGTGCCTGCAAGAGCGGCAGCTTATCAACAACAATGAGGTAAACAAATGGAAGAACAACTCGGAGCCGGCCTCGGCATTATCATCGGCATTCTCATCCTTGCCGTCTTCGGCGGCATCATCGGCTGGCTTGCGAGCCTGCTCGTCAAGGGAACAGGTCTTGGCCTGTTTGGCCACATTATTGCGGGCATCGTCGGCGCCAACCTCGGCCACTGGCTTTTTACGACACTTGGCATCAGCCTCGGCAACGAGTTCCTGACTGCATTCATCGCTGCGATCACCGGTGCTGTGATCATCCTGCTGATCGTTCGCATGATCAAGCGTGCCTGAGACCGCTGTCGGGGATTAATTTCTTCAAGAAATTAATCCCCGACACCTTCATAAGAGGACAATAAAAAACCCTGACAGGAGAAACTGCCGGGGTCATGATGTTGTGATGATGTGCGCTTGGCACAAGGATCACATGGCACCCTCTGAGCCACCAAAGTAGACTTCCTTGACATTACCCTTGTAGTCAGTGATGCAGACCCAGTCGGCCGTGGCATTGGGAACACCGACGTAAATCGTTCGGTCACCGTTTCCTTCAGAAATCGATGTTTTCGTGACAACCACGTCATTCGCGCTGACGCCAACCTGGCTGGCAACTGCGTTCGCGCAGGTATTCTGGTATGTGCCACCGTGATCCGTGGCTGTACGGGTAGCGGTTTCCTCGACACAGCCGACAAGACCTGTCAGGACGGCAGCTGCAGCAATTACCTTGATGATGTGTTTCATTGGTTTCTTCCTTCTTATGTGGAGTGTTGAATCAAATACCGGACGATGAATCTCTGTCCGGCATTTATGAATCGGCATCATGCCCGACACCGGTTGAGCAATTATCGGGGTCTGTCCCCGATTATACAATTACGGTCACCAGCTGCGTGACTGCATGATAGGCTACACGACCATGTCTTCACGTCTGTTTGACTCCGTCGCCTTCAACGCCTCTGTCAGCATCGTCGGTTTCGGGCTGGCCCCGCTGCTGAAAAAGGTCGCTATCGAGGGTGGCGTGACGCCATGGACGGTGTCGCTTGTATCGGCCTGTGGTGCAGCTGCAGTCAGCGTCCTGATTCTGGCAAGGCTCCGCCCGAAAAACCTGGGCCAGCTGTTCGACCGTCGCCATTTCATGCCGCTGCTCATCATCGGGGTTGTGGCGACGGGGATCGTCACCCTGCTCGCAGCCATCGCGTTATCGACTACCACGGCAACCAACCGCAGTCTCTTTCTCTCGGCTTACCCGGCTGCAACACTGCTCTTTGCCCACCTGATTCTCGGTGAACGCCTGCGCTCACAGCAATATGCAGCCATAGCACTGCTGCTGGCCGGCCTGGTCGTCATGAACGATTCCGGCGCCGGCTTGAAATTTACACAGGGGTTCTGGCTGCTGGTGGTAACGCTGCCGCTGATCGGCCTGACAGATGTCTACAGCAAGCGGCTTGTCAGCGATGTTCGCCCGCTGGTATTGGCGACCGGACGCAACCTCTACGGTACGCTGTTCATCGCAGCCGTTGCCCTCTTCGTGGAGCTCGGCGACCAGCTTTCTTTCGGCCAGGCAGTCGCATTGCTGGTGGCCGGAGGATGCCAGGGCATCGCGGTCTGGACACTCTTCAGGGCATTCGAGCGCAGCAAGGCATCGCTGGTCTCGAGCCTGGTCGCAGCGTCGCCATTCGTGACACTGGCACTGGAAGTGACATTCCTCGAGCTGCGACTGACAGCTGTGCAATGGCTGGGCATGTTCATCGTCATCGCGGCAGCTGTCTGGCTCGCGCAGACAGGGCGGAACCAGAACGCCTAATCACACTGCTTTCATGCAGTTTCTCGAACACCGGCAGGATCTATCATCATGGAAGATGTCCGTTCGGGACAGCAATCTTTCAGAAACGGAAACCGATCATGGACAAATCACGACGCAGACTCATCAAGAGTGCCGCTGGCCTGGTCACCACGCTCGCCGCGCACTCTCTTGGCGCCTCCACCCTGCTCACGCCGCGGCAAACAGCCGGCCCCTTCTACCCTGACAGGCTACCACTGGACGATGACAATGACCTGACGCGGGTCAACGGCCAGGAAGCGACTGCACGAGGTGAGATCAGTGATCTCCACGGCAGGCTGCTCGACCGAAACGGGGATCCGATTGCCGGCGTGCGCATCGAAATCTGGCAATGTGATGCGAATGGCCGTTATCGCCATCCCCGCGACCCGGGGCGGGCGCCGATTGATCCGGGCTTCCAGGGCTTTGGACATACGCTCAGTGATGCAGAAGGCAACTATCGCTTCCGCACGATCCGCCCGGTTCCATACCCGGGACGTACGCCGCATATTCATGTCGCTGTACGCCCGCCCGGTGAGGAGCCTTTTGTGACGCAGTTCTACGTTGCTGGCGAAGCACGTAATGCAGACGATTTTCTTTTTCAGCGCATCCCTGCAGAGCAGCGCCCGCTCGTGCTCATGGACTTCCTGGAAGGAACAGAGGCTGGATCACCACTGATGACAAGGCGGGATATCATCCTCGGAATCAGCTGAACGACTTTATCGCCGCAGAGTCTCTGCAACTGGCAAGTGCAGCCACTCTATACAAGCATCCAAGGCACTCTCGGGAACGAGGGTCATTCATTCTCACCGCTGCATGGGTATCCAGTTGCGAGTGCATGCAGCACGATGGCCGCTGCGGGGTCACGAAGCTCTCCCTCGTGGGTGGCGCCGTAGTTTACGAATGCCTCAGCGAGCGCCGAGGCGGTCACATCGGGTGGCGTGCAGATGCCCTTCTGCTCACCCGAACCAAGAATGCGGACTGCCTCTTCCACGCCGCTGACGAATCCCGCGCAGTAGCGACGGCGCTCTCTTCCCGTCGATGTCAGGCGGCTCGAGGCGCAGGCGCGCAGCAGGTCACCGGCGCTCTGTTGCTGGGGGAATTGCGGTTCCATACCCTCCTCCTGCGCAGCGATGTTGCTTGCAGAAGCGAGAAGAAAGAGGCTCGCTGAAACGGTGACCGCAATAGCGGTGATAGGTGTCCGTGTTCCGTACTCGAAATCTTCTTTCATAACGTCTGTGAAATGGAAGCTGGTCAGTAGCTATTCTAGACGCCTGACCGTGAAATGGTATCGGAGTGTATTTTCACTCGCCCCCGGTGCGGGCTCCCACATGACCCCGGTTTTCTTCGGGCAATAAAAAACCCCGGCAGGAGCATGTGCCGGGGTTATCGAATTGGTAGCGGGGGCAGGATTTGAACCTACGACCTTCGGGTTATGAGCCCGACGAGCTGCCAGACTGCTCCACCCCGCATCAACGTGGTGCGTACTATACGGATTCTGCCCGCCGGATTCAACTCTCCGGGCATGATAATTCACAAATTGGCCGCACATCCTTGTGCAGTGGGGCTTATAGCCCGGACAGCAGGCTGTTCAGCCGGTGGACAAAGCCTGCGGGATCGTCGAGCTTTCCACCCTCGGCGAGCAGGGCCTGGTCGAAGAGCACGCTGGCGAGGTCGTCGAACTGCTCCTGTCCCTCCGTCTGCTCGAGCTTTTTCACGACCGGGTGGTCGAGATTGATCTCGAGAATCGGTGTCGGCATGGGGGCATCCTGCCCCATCTGCTTCAGCACGCGCGCGAGGTTCTGGCTCATATCGTAATCCTCGACGACGAGACAGGCCGGCGACTCGGTCAGACGTTTCGAGACTCGCACCTCCTTGCTCTTCTCGCCCAGGGATGACTGGATGCGCTCGAGGAAGGCCTTCTGCTCCCCGGTCTTCTCCTCTTTCTCTTCCTGCTGTTCTTCCTTGATCAGTGCGTCATCGAGCTCGCCCTTGGCAACGGACTGGAGCTTCTTGCCCTTGAACTCGTGCAGGTGGGAAACGAGCCATTCGTCGACATGGTCAGTCAGCAGAAGCACTTCAATATCGTTTTTCTTGAAGACCTCGAGATGCGGGCTGTAGCGTGCGGCGGAAAGTGAATCCGCCGTGATGTAATAGATCTTCTCCTGCTTTTCGGGCATGCGTTCGATGTAGTGATCAAGCCCGACACTCTGGGTGTCATCCTCGGATTTCGTCGTCACGAAGCGCAGCAGGCCCGCGATGCGTTCGGCGTTATCCTGGTCCTCGGCGGGACCCTCTTTCAGCACCCGGCCGAAGGTATTCCAGAACTCCTGGTACTCCTCCCCTTTCTTGCTCATCTTTTCGAGCAGGCCGAGGATACGCTTGATGTTGGCCGTGCGAATCGCATCGATCTTGCGGTTGTGCTGCAGGATCTCGCGCGAGACGTTCAGCGGGAGGTCGTCGGCATCGACGATGCCCCTGATGAACCGCAGGTAGCGCGGCATGAGCTTGTCAGCTTCGTCCATGATGAAGACACGCTTCACATAGAGTTTGACGCCATGCTTCTGGTTCGGGTCCCAGAGATCGAATGGCGCGCGCTTCGGAACATAGAGCAGCGAGGTGTACTCGTTGGTGCCCTCGACGCGGTTGTGGATCCACTCCAGCGGATCATCGAAATCGTGCGCGATATGCTTGTAGAACTCCCTGTATTCCTCCTCGCTGACATCGCTCTTCGAGCGCATCCAGAGGGCGGTGCCGGTATTGACCTGCTCCCACTCCTCGCCCTTCTCTTTTTCTTCCTTCTCTTCCTCCTCTTCGCCAATGCTCTCCTTGAGCATCATGACCGGGATGGAGATGTGGTCGGAGAACTTGTTGATGATCGAGCGCAGGCGCCAGGCATCGAGGAACTCCTTCTCCTCGTCACGCAGGTGCAGCGTGATATCGGTACCGCGCGTCTCCTTGCTGATGTTCTCGATGCTGTAGGAATCTGTGCCTTCCGACTCCCAGCGCACGCCCTCGTCAGCGACGGTTCCGGCCTTGCGCGTCTCGATGGTCACGCGGTCGGCCACGATGAAAGCGGAATAGAAGCCGACTCCGAACTGGCCGATGAGCTGGCTGTCCTCGGCCTTGTCGCCGGACATGGACTCGATGAAGGCTTTGGTGCCGGAGCGCGCGATGGTACCGATATTGCTGACGACCTCATCGCGGTTCATGCCGATACCATTGTCGGAGATCGTCAGGGTGCCCTTGTCCGCATCGGCCGTGAGCCGGATTGCGAGATCGCTCTGGTCTTCGTAGAGACCCTCGTTCGACAAGGCCTCGAAGCGCAGTTTCTCGGCCGCATCAGAGGCGTTGGAGACGAGTTCGCGCAGGAAGATCTCCTTGTTGGAGTAGAGCGAACGAATGACGAGATCGAGTACGCGTGAAACCTCGGTCTGGAAGGACTGGGTTTCCTTGTGAGCAACGACGGACATACCTGTTTGACTCCTGTTGATTCAGGTGAATGGATTCAAAAACGGATCAGCACTGCGAGATAGGGGCAGCAATCCCGGGTTTCAAGGCCCTGATTGTGGTTTTTTGCGGCGCACTCAGCTGATCGAGGCGAGGATCTCCTCGAGCGCACGCTGCGGATCCGGCGCGCCCGTGATCGGCCGGCCGATCACGAGAGAGGTAGCGCCGGCATCGAGTGCGTCGCGCGGCGTCATGACGCGCCGCTGGTCGCCCGTGTCGCTGCCGGCGGGACGTACGCCGGGCGTGACAAGATCGAAGTCCGGCCCCAGTTCAGCGCGGATGCGTGCCGCTTCCCGGGGCGAGCAGACGATACCGTCGAGACCGCTCGCTTTGGCCAGTGCCGCAAGGCGGCTGACATTCTCTTCGGGTGTACCGCTGTATCCGATCTCGGCGATCTCCTCCTGGCTGAGGCTCGTGAGGATGGTCACGCCGATGAGTTTCGCGGAAGAGGATTGGATCGCTTCGGCGGCCGCCTCCATCATGCGCCGGCCGCCGCTGGCATGGACGTTCATCATCCAGACACCGAGATCCGCCGCCGAGCGACAGGCACCGGCCACGGTGTTCGGAATATCGTGGAACTTGAGATCGAGAAAGACCTCGAAGCCGCGCTGCATGCAGGCTTCGACCATCGCCGGCCCGAAGCGTGTGAACATCTCCTTGCCGACCTTGACGCGTGTCATGGCCGGATCGAGGCGGTCGAGCATCGCCGTCGCCATGGCAAATTCGGGATAGTCGAGAGCGACAATGACGGGTGATTTCATGCGATTTGGTTCCTTGGTCGGGTAGCGTTACTGGCGACGCATTCTACGATGTCCTGTTGCTGCTTTCACGTGGCAGCATGCTGCCCCAGGAGCGGCATCCTGGACACTGCCAGTGCAGCGTGCGCGTGGTGAAGCCGCAACGGTGACACTGGTAGGCCGACTGCTCCCTGAGAAGACGCGCAAGCAGCTGCTCGATGAGTTCGAGAAATTCGCTGCGATGCTCCCCTTTCTGGGCCATGCGCATGCGGATCAGGCGGTGCACGCCGGCAAGTTTCGGGGCATCGGAGAGCTCGCTGGTGAGATAATCGGTCGCAGTGGCAAAACCGTCGCGCTCGGCAATCTCCGAGGTGATCTGCAACAGCACGCTGAGGTTCTTTTTGCGGTCGTAGATCTCCCGGAGCCAGTCGAACCAGTCCTCCTGGCGGTCGCTGCGGGTGAAGATCGCGTGCATGGGCTCGAGAAACTCGCCGATGAAAGCCGGATGTGCGTCGGCAATCTTCTTGTAGAGGGCGATGGCATCATCGATTCTCCCCTCATCCGTGGCAATACGCGCCTGGAGGAGCAGAGGCCTGAAAGCGCGCGGGTCTGCCTTGAGCGCCTGCACGAGCAGCCTGCTGGCCTCTGCACTGTCGCCTTCCGCGAGTGCTGCCTCGGCGAGTTCGCAGAGAAAATGTGCCTGGTCCCTCCCCTGTTCCCTGTCATCGAGCTTTTCGAGACGCCGGCTGACTTCCAGGGACTTGGACCAGTCTTTCTCGTGCTGGTAGATGAGCTTGAGATTGGTCAATGCCGGCTTGAGCAGTTTCCGGTTCTCCACCAGTTCCTCGAACAGCCCCTCGGCCCGGTCGAGCAGGCCGGCACTCATGTAGTCACTGGCCAGTGCCAGCAGTGCCCGGGCGCGCTGATCGGCGGAGAGGGTCTGGCGGGCGATGAGATTCTGGTGGATGCGGATCGCGCGGTCGACCTCGCCGCGCCTGCGGAAGAGCCCCCCGAGCGCCAGGTGCATCTCGACTGTCTCGCTGTTGACCTCGAGCATGCGCACGAAGACGTCGATGGCCTTGTCGGGCTGTTCGTTGATGAGATAGTTCAGGCCGCGGAAATAGTCGGAATCCATCTCGGAGGCGGCAAGGCGTTCCTTCTCCTTCAGCATGGAGCGCCGGGCCGCCCACCAGCCGGATGCTGCCGCGACAGGCAGCAAGAGGATCAGCAGTTCCTGCATGTCTGCCCCGTATGGACAGTAAAAGATGCCCCGGGCGACACCCGGTCAGCCCGGTCCCGGCAGGAAATGGCAGGCAGCTTGATCGGCAACAGAAAGCTCCGGAAGAGATAGTGCGGCTAGTTTATCAAGGCTTGCAGGGTGAAGCATCCGCGCCCGCTGCTGACAGATTTCATCACAAGACCGCGGTTTGAATTGCCGGCGCCCCTGATTACACTCTTCACATCAAATCGGGGAAAAACATCATGCAGGAACTCAGCAACAAAGTCGTCATCATCACCGGTGCAGCAGGAAACCTCGGCAGCACCACGGCAACCCTCTTCGGTGCACGGGGCGCGAAGGTCGTGCTCGTCGACATCGACCAGGAGCGTCTCGAAGAGGTGCAGAAACAGCTGCCGGACGGTATCGAGTCAACGGTCATCGAAACCAACCTGCTCGAGCAGGCCTCGGTGGATGCGATGGCTGAAGCAGTGGTCGCCAAGTACGGAACCATCGACATCATTGCCAACATCGCCGGCGGCTTCACCATGGGACCGCAGGTCCACAAGACTTCCGACAAGGAGTGGGACTTCATGATGGACCTGAACGTGCGTTCCATCTTTCATACCTCGCGTGCCGTGATCCCTGTCATGCTGGAAAATGGCGGCGGGCGCATCGTCAATATTTCGGCGCGTGCCGCGCGCGAAGGCAAGGCGAAGATGGGTGCCTACTGCGCCTCCAAGGCGGCCGTGATCACGCTGACCGAATCGCTGGCTGCCGAGCACAAGTTCGAAGGCATCAACGTGAACTGTATCCTGCCGGGAACGATCGATACCCCGCGCAACCGCGAGGATATGCCGGATGCGGACCATGACAAGTGGGTGCCTACAGAGGCGCTCGCCGATGTCATTCTGTTCCTCTGTTCCGATGCGAGCCGCTGCGTGACTGGCGCCGCGATCCCGGTCTACGGCCAGAGCTGACTGCGGTGAAGCGTGGCCTGGAATTCGACACGGGCCGGGGTGCCGGCAAGACACTGGGCCAGGTCTTGCGGGTCTATACCAATGCCGCCTACCCCCGGAACGGCTCGGAGTGCTCCCAGGCAACCCGCGCTGCACTGATGCAGCTCGCGGAAGAGATCGCGCTCGCCGGCGAGCATGCAAGGTCTGTACAGCTGCAGCGTCGCCAGCTGCCGACGCTGCGTACCGCTGTCGAATGGTATTTCTCCGAGGTCCAGAAGGAGATGACGCCAGTCCGCGATGCTCTGCTCGCACGGCTCAGTTAGCAGGCACCCCCGGATTCCTGCGCTGCTACCCCCCACTTCCCTCAACAGGCATGCCGGGCTACTTTTTTGCTGCATGCTGCAA